>NZJB01000042.1 GCA_002691885.1 Gammaproteobacteria bacterium | reverse complement strand
CACAAACCAAGTGGATTAGTCGACTCATCAGACAAACTCCAAGATTTTTTTTTAGGGGTGCATTAAAGCCCACTGAGCCTATTAGATAAAGCTTGCATTTACATTACACCCAGTTTCCTACACTCAATCTCGCAACGTAGTTTGCCCTTATTCGCTTTGCTTAGAGAGAAACATGTTATAACATAACATTTTTCGCCTGAGCCAATATTCTCCTTTTGCCAAAGAAAATTGATGAATCAAAATTTCACCCTTCCAGTGACTGTGCTTTCCGGTTTCCTCGGTGCCGGAAAGACAACAGTACTAAGCCATATTCTTAACAATCGTGAAGGCAAAAAAGTCGCGGTCATCGTCAATGACATGAGCGAGATAAATATCGATGCGTCATTGGTGCAAAATGAAGTCGCGCTTTCCCATCAAGAGGAAAAGCTTGTCGAGATGAGTAACGGGTGTATCTGCTGCACATTGCGGGAAGATCTGTTGCTTGAAGTTAACAAGCTCGCCAAAGATGGCAGGTTTGATTACTTGGTCATTGAATCAACAGGTATCTCTGAGCCGTTGCCAGTCGCTGAAACTTTTACCTTCGCTGACGAAGACGGTGTATCACTTTCTAATGTCGCGACTCTGGATACTATGGTGACTGTGGTCGATGCAGTTAATTTTCTGCGGGACTACGATGAGGCTAAGGATCTACGAGAGACAGGCGAATCTTTAGGTGACGAAGACGAACGCAGTGTAGCCGATTTGTTGGTGGACCAAGTAGAGTTTGCTGATGTGTTGCTTATTAGTAAGACAGACCTTGTCGAAGGCTCAGAAATCGAAAGGCTAACCGCGATTCTCAAATCTCTGAACACTACCGCCCGCATCATTCCAATTTCAAAAGGCCAGATTTCCACTGACGAAGTGCTAGACACCAAGCTTTTTAATTTTGAGCGCGCGCAACAAGCTCCAGGTTGGCTCAAAGAGATGCGAGGCGAGCATATTCCTGAAACCGAAGAATATGGGATTGGCAGCTTCAGCTACGTAGCGAGACTCCCGTTTCATCCGGAACGGGCTTTTGAGTTTTTCCACAACACAGACAAGTACGGAAAGTTAATTCGATCTAAAGGATACTTCTGGCTTGCCTCCCGACCAGAATTCGCGTGGCAATGGAGCCAGGCGGGCGGTATCGCGCGCTATGGATTTGCCGGTATGTTCTGGCATTCGACCCCTAGAGATAAATGGCCTACTGATTACGAAAGCCTCAGAAATATAGAAAAGCTATCGGAAGGACCTTTTGGTGATATGCGTCAAGAGCTCGTCTTTATCGGTCAGGGACTCGATCAGCAAGCCATGACTGATGCTTTAGACCAATGCTTGCTGACTGAGGATGAATTGATAAAAGGTAAGCAGTACTGGCTCTCGTTAAATGACCCCTTCCCTGCTTGGAAAGATGAATAATGACAGCAGCACCAGCACTGGGAAACGACCTCACTAACATTAAACAGCGCCAAGCCGCAATTGATGAAAAGCTCGATGTGCTCGCGGACATCTATGACGATGACGTGAATATCGCCGTCTGGCAGCGCTTACTACCAAACAGTGTGTTGGAAGCAACCAGCAAAGTCTTATTGGAGAAACCAGATCTTCAGATTTCTCTTGCTTTAGATCCAGCTGACACCCGTGAAGTCCTAGTCAATGCACTTGGAATGCAGGCTGAGTCGGCCGCATTGGTAACAGACGTCGCCGGGCTGGTGGATATGTTTTGTTATTTGTTTGACCTAAAAAACGTCGGGCTACGCTTAACTGCGTTGGGTCATACCATGTGCCCGCGCTTTCATGTGGACAAAGTACCTTGCAGGCTTGCTACTACTTACTTTGGAAACGCTACGGAATGGCTTCCTCATGACCGGGTCGATCGCAGCAAGCTTGGGCCCGGGAGCAGAGGTAAGCCTGATGCCCAGTCCGGGCTGTTTTCAAGAAGCGATGATATCCAGCAATTGGATATAGGAGATGTTGCTCTGTTAAAGGGGGAGAGTTGGATTGGCAACGAAGAGGCTGGGTTGGTGCACCGCTCACCAGGTTTGCAACCCGGAACATTACGATTATTGCTTACTCTGGATTTCGCCCATACTTCAAATTTCAGTTCGGATAATACGAAAAGTTCGAAACATATGAGTAGAATAGTGCCTATTTCCGAAATATGGGGAGAATCTGAACGAGAGGGGTCATCTAGCGGGCATACTCTGCAAGGGGGCGTCAAGTTTCATTAGGGACCGGCTCAAAGGGACCAGATTTGAAACACTGAGGCGCGACTCGTCACAACTGACTATAGTAGAAGGCAACTGAGGAAGTCAGACTTTACCTTGTCTAATTGATGCATGCTATTGTGGTGAGTTGTGATTGATTATCTAGAAGGAACTCATATTCCGTCGGCCCCAGGTCAGAGCCTAGGCGAGCCCACCAACTAAATCAATACGTTACGTGCTTCTGTTCTGCACCTTATCCAGCGAATCATTTACGATGTACCTATGAATTTAAGAACAGTTCTACCATAAATCATCTAGCCGCTCGAACCCCCGCTCCCTATGAGAAACAAATCGCTATCTGGAACGCTAGCCCTATCAAAGTCGACACCCTGAGCTAGCGCAACCATAGACTAGCCCCGCCGCTGCTCCAGCCTCTCGGAAGTCTCGTCAGTTCATTCTTATATTCTCCAAAATGTGCCCGTCCACTTATCGTCAACGCGAAGGGTTAGTAGGTCACGCCAATTGACGTAGCCGGATTAAGGTCTTCAATCGGATCAGTCATCAATCCCGCGGGGAACTCGACACGCACAGGTTTCGCGGTCGTATCGAGACAGAGTTCATGGTTGTTATCACTATCACGTAGGTCAGCTACTGCGAAGGGCACAACCATCGTTAATTCTCCTGCGTTGTCTTCAACAAAGAGCTTGTAAGCTAGGCGTTCCACATCATCAATTTCGTCACCTCCTGGTTTGGTAATGCCGCCCGTCCAGACAACACGAACCACCTGTTGAGTAGCCTCCGGGCAGCCATCGCCAGGAGCGCCAAACCGTAGTCCCGTAGATTGCTCCTTACCCAGATCCCACTGACTTTCCGGCACGATCTCTGCGTAAATGAGGGTGGGACCATCCTCAAGTGCTATCACTGTCGAGCTGCTATTACGGAAGTTGATAGACCCGTCAATAGATAAAAGGTTACCGACGATTTCTACTTTCACCGGCTGGTTCTCGGCTGAGCCGTATTCGCCNATCAGCAATATCGTGCGCAACTCACCTTCATCGACAGCGGGCATGGGCGTCACACACACAAGACTACCTATGCTGCCGTCAGCCCTTGTAATCCTGAAGTCTCCNGGCTGCAAGGTGCTGGTGTCGAGTTGATGAGGAAACACCAGCGGCATACCGTCGCCGCCCTCGGCACCCTCGCAAATGAGACGGTTAGCCAACGGGCCGAAGGCATTATCTGCTCCGAAAAACGCAGACAGTGGCATGACGNCACTTTCCTGGACCTCCGCACTGGGCGGCACAGNGGTCTGNGTGGTATCAGCCTGATCGNACTTCGCATTTTCAGCGGCATACGAAAAGGCACTTGCGAGCAAGAATGCGAGCAATATAGGATAGATANGNTTCATATTTGATTTCCACTCCTTCTTACAAGAAGTTTTAGACTATGGAGTATATAAATTTTCAGCAAATCAAAGGGGCGACCGTAGTATTCATGGACTGCTGGTTTTGGCACTGTTGAGACTCTCTTAAGATTTCAAACTATTCTGTTTGCTTACATTGACTGGCATACCAACCGCTCGCTCTTTTCTTCATTTTATACTTAGATAACCTGCATTCTCAAAGCTTGGGTAGAAATAATGAAACTAAGATATTTCGTTGCTATAGCATCGGTCTCTACCAACATATACGCACTTGAACCGGGCGACGTAACCTATGATGGCTCAGTGCTTACTGTCCCTTACGTGCGGGTTGGTGACATAGCGTATGAACTTAAATTAGCGCCCACGTCCGACTCGACGCTAAGCCAGGCAGACTGCCAGNTTCTCTGCCTTAAGTTACTGTCTGCTGAGNAGAGCAGTTTAACCAACGCAAGAAACCCGGCAACTTTTGACGGTACCATACTTAGCACACCTAGAGTCATTCTCGATAGCCAGATAATGAGCGGCCAATTCACCTACCTTGCAAAGTATGCTCCGGATGTATATTTCTCTGTTGCAGCAGCTTCTGAGGCCCCGATTTATAGTTTATCGGATCGCCAGAATTGGACCTCAGACCAGCTGGAAGCAAGATTTAGCTTTTGCCATGAAAGCTCTTACCGCTGGGACACGCCTTTCCCCTTTGGAGACTTCAACAACGATGGTTACGAAGATATTTTCATTCCAATTACCTGCTATCAAGGCGAAATTCCTGACAATGGTGGAGATAACGATGTCCCAATTAAGTCTGGCTGGTTTTTACTCTGTAGTGATGAGATTGGTGGTTATTCCAACTGCTCAGAAGAGCTCTTTGGTGAAGAGTTTATTGATACATCGAAAGATGGAGGAAAAGGTGGAGCCCCATACCATCACAATACGGAGGAGCCGAAAGATTTGAATGGAGATGGTTACCTCGATTTTCTCCTTACTCTCAATCGAGATGACGGCGTTGGTAGGGAGAAATTTGATCCCTACTCTTCAGAAGGTTTTAAAAAAATCGTCAACCAATGTTTCGAGGGGGATACAGCAGCGGCCGAGGCATACCCAAGAGATGGGCTGGGTAATTGCGCATATTTTTCCGACCAATATATATTTTTGAGCAATGGTGATGGAACCTATTCAAACGTCAAAGTTCCTTGGGCGCCCACTTGGACGCACTCACTACGATCGTTGCCCAATGAGCTGGGCGGTTATGACATAATTTCCGTTGGATACGATATCGCGAAAGTAGCAAGAATTGATGGAAACACGGTGACAGATATCACCGCTACCTACAAATCATTTGAAAATTACGATGACGCGACGCAAGTTGTCCCTTACGTCGGAGGATACTTTGAATTTGATGGTGTCGGATACTGGATAACCTCAGGCGTTAAACAGCAATACATCAACAACATCGCAGAATATGTAGATTTTGATATAAACACTGGGTTCTATAATACAGTCGCTGGAATTACGCTCTGGAAGTGGAACCCTGGTCAAGGATTCGAATTGAGCGATTATTACATTCCCTCTGCTGCGGACTACTTCAACTATACAGATGAAAACGGAAACCAAGCGACCGGTGTGTACCAAAAGGACGTTCCTCAATTTGGAAAGGGCCGTTACCACTTTTTTAAACAGGCAGTTCTTGATCCCAGCGAAGGTCCAATANTGGTCGTTCAGNGTGAAACTAGTGGTCTTTTANAGAGTTATCGGAGNNNTNTNCCGGCCGATTTNACAGTATCTCCAAGCTCGTCAGACGCATACGAAGATAACACTCTNTATCCGCTCACACCCGTTACAGGGTTTATCGTTTCCGATGGGGAAATTACTGAGAGAGCTAAGTCGGTTGTCGAAGGCGACGTTTTGTTTAATAGCAGCGGCATGCACTTCAGAGATTTCGATAGCGATGGGTTTGATGACCTAGTGACTATAACTGGAATGCAAGTTAAAGGGGGCGCATATGTCAACAACGGAGAGGGTGTGTTGCAAAAAATCGACACTACTAAGGTCTTACCGCAACTACCGCAAGATTCAAGCGCTTATGCGTACGTTTTCTGGCCACTGAGAAATAATAACACTTTAGACGTCATCTACATGGCAACGGGCGCGACTTACAGAAAATCATATTGGAATATTGAGGAAGATGGCATTTTCCGAGCAGGAGATGTTGGTGTAATTCGATCGAACTACGAAGTGTCTAAATTACCGATGACGACGGTCGAGGCGTCTGTAAACGATTTTAGGGAATGTGCGAAAGCACCCACTTGGTCTTGGTCTTGTCCTTATTGACAATCACTGAAAGGGCAGATCTTTATCGGGGATCAATTCCTTCTTCACCCGCAGACCAACACGATGTGTATCGCGTGTCTTTAAATGGCGGATATTAAGCACTTACTTGACCGAAAATCCTTTTGACAAAATCAAGAGCCTATAAACTTTAATTTGCTCATGCAGAATGATATGTATACANGCCGCACGGAACCGCTTTGAATAACGGGGGCGGGGTACCCAGAGGGTTAGGTGCTGCCATTTCGCGATTGGTTTATACATGGGGTGGGTTCGATCGTGCNATTAGANGATGTGTCGTAAGACTATGCTCACATCCACAGTCACATCGAGAATACGTTGTTGGATNAGGTACTGAGCAGTAGCAGATAACTTATTANATTAGTTGGTAGATCCACCAGGACTCGAACCAAAGCGAATCGGCTCTGTGGAATAGTTTAGGACAGTAAATTCAAATAACGTACCAGAAAAATAATCATGATNTCCCTATAAGAAGTAAAATACTTAAAGCAATTAATGATAAGCCAANANACTCTCTGCGAGANATTTTTTCACCAAAGTACAGATATGTAATTAAAAGACTTGCTATAAACTCTACTTGTCCCAACGTTTTAACTAACGCCGCGTTTTGCAAGCTCATCGCTGTAAACCAACCGATNGAACCTGCAACNCCNGAAAACCCAATAAATAAGCTAGCGCCAAAGTTNTTTCTTATTTGTGCAAATTGTTTAGGCTCTTTTGCTGAAATCCAGATTAAGCAAATCAATGACTGCAGGACTACCATGTAAAGGAGCACAGCCGCCGCACTTACTATCAGCGGAATTTCGAGAGAAAGAGATGCATCCCGAATCCACAATGACGCCAGGGCAAACCCAACCCCTGCGCCCACGCCATATCGTATGCTGTGGTTTTCTGAAAAGTCTCTTAATGTCACTTTCCAATTACTTGCGACTAACAATCCACAAACCCCGGTAAGAACCGAAAGATACCCCCAAAAGTTTAAATGTGCCGAGAAAAACAGCGCGCCCATGATTGCAGTGAAGAGGGCCTCTGTTTTCGCCAGAGCAGTCCCTACAGAAAAGTTTCTTAGGGCAAGCGCCTTAAGCAAAACTACCGTTGCACCAATTTGAGAAACGCTAGCCAAAGCTCCTGAAATAAAAAATTTAGTTGTGAATTCAATATGAATAGGTTGATAAACCCGTATGATGAAGAAAAAATAGAGTGCGGCAAATTTAATGCCAAACAGAAATCTTACTAGGGTAGCGGCTTGAATGGATATTCTTTTACTTACTTTTTTTTGACTAGCCGTTCGAAGCGACTGCATCACAACCGCAAATAATGTGAATGTAATCCAAGTATCCATTTATGAGATAAAAACCCGACCAAAAAACAAGGCAGTGTCAATTTTGGTTGTAAAACACTCGATAGTACCTGATCGCAATCGAAGACAATCAATAAAATCTGTCTTCTTATTAATCGTGACGGAGGCTTCTGCATCGAGTCATAATTAATATTTTGGGTGGGACTGATTTTCAGCCCATACCGAGTTCTAGTACCAGCGGGTCCACCAACTAAATCAATAAGT
>NZJB01000041.1 GCA_002691885.1 Gammaproteobacteria bacterium | reverse complement strand
CTACAGTTTGATGCATACGGCGCAAGCCCAGGCCTTGCAAGCACAGCTTATGCTTGGGCAGTGAGCCGATTGGGCTTAGAACGAGCGTTACCTTGACTGTCTCTTTAGTTTTGACCATCGTCGTCTACCACTGTCTGTGTCGTTGATCGTGTTTTGCTTCGCCGACTGTCAGCCGACTAGCTCGTCTACCGTCTTGCCGCGCTTTGCAGCGACATCTTCTGGAGCGCGCATATCCCGGAGGCCCTTGAAAGTGGCGTAAACCACATTAACCGGATTGGTAGATCCGTAGCACTTCGCCAGAACATTCTGCCCTCCCGCCAGTTCCAAGATCGCCCGCATGGCACCACCAGCGATAACGCCCGTACCTTCTGATGCAGGCTGCATATAGACCTTAGAGGCACCGTGTCGTGCTTTAATCGGGTACTGCAGCGTGTGGCCATCGAGTCCCACGGTAATCATATTGCGCCGAGCTGATTCCATCGCCTTCTGAATCGCCAGAGGCACCTCGCGAGCCTTTCCACGACCGAAGCCTACCCGACCATTACCGTCACCAACCGCTGTCAGTGCGGTGAATCCGAAGATACGACCTCCTTTGACCACCTTTGCCACGCGGTTAACCTGGATGAGCTTCTCCTGCAGGCCCTCTTCGTTTTTTCCTGGCTCGTCTTTGAATGCCATATTAAAAACCTTTAGTTAAATTCTTTAGAACTGTAACCCGCCTTCTCGGGCTGCGTCGGCAAGCGCCTTAATACGACCGTGATAGGCATAGCCAGACCGGTCAAACGCCACGCTCTCAACACCAACAGCTTTCGCCCGCTCCGCAATCATTTTGCCAACCTTACCGGCTGCATCCACATTTCCGGTTGCCCCTGCGCGATTGTCTTTCTCAACGGTAGAAGCACTGGCGAGCACCTTGTCTCCTTCCGGAGATATCACCTGGGCATAAATATGTCGGGGCGAGCGGAACACACAAAGACGGTTCATCCGCAGTTCGCTAATTTTAGATCTCGCTCGTTTGGCGCGACGTATGCGCTCCCCTTTCTTGACGTTCATAGCCTTGATCCTATTTCTTCTTCGCTTCTTTGCGATACACGCGCTCATCGGCGTAGCGAATACCCTTGCCCTTGTACGGCTCAGGCGGACGAAACTCTCTGATTTCTGCGGCCACCTGTCCAACTAACTGTTTGTCCGCACCTGAGATCACAATTTCAGTCTGCGAAGGAGTCTCCGCGGTTACGCCCTCAGGGAGCGCATAGTCGATCGGATGCGAATAACCCACCGTTAGATTGACTGTTTTCCCTTGTGCCTTGGCGCGATAGCCGACTCCCTGGAGTTCAAGCCTACGCTGAAATCCCTCGCTAACACCGACTACCATGTTGTTAATGAGCGCACGAAAAGTTCCAGCCAGCGCACCAGCCTGGCGAGATTCGTCTTTCGCTGAGACTTTCAGCGCGTCACCATCCTGGGCAACCCCAACCAGCNCGTGGAGGTCTAGCTGCANGNCCCCTTTGCTTCCTTTTACNGAAATTANAGAATCCGANAAGGTAGTTTCCACTCCCTTAGGAATCTCTATCGGAGCATTTGCTATTCTCGACATCGTTTCGTCACTCTATTCCTAGTTATCCAAGCTTCCACTTAGAACACAGTGCAAAGCACCTCACCACCAATACCGNCAGCGGCTGCCTGCTTATCAGTCATCAATCCTTTATTCGTCGACAGGATGGCAATACCTAATCCTGCCCGATTTTTGGGAATATCTTCTGCGCCTTTGTANCTGCGCAGGCCTGGACGGCTCACTCGCTTGATTTCTTCAATAACNGCCCTGCCGCGAAAATACTTAAGTCCGACGTTAAGCACTTGCTTGCCATCCACTTCCTGCACCGCGAAACCGTTAATATAACCCTCGGATTCAAGAACTTCGCTTATTGCCACCTTAATTTTGGAAGAGGGGCAACTTACTTCAGACATCTGCGCCATCTGGGCGTTGCGGATACGAGTCAAGAAATCTGCAATTGGATCGGACATGCTCATAATTTTCTTCCTGTCTTTTTCCCTGCTACCAGCTTGCCTTGGTTAAACCCGGTACATCACCACGCATAGCCGCTTCTCTCAGCTTGTTGCGACACAGTCCGAATTTTCGATAAACGCCATGTGGACGCCCGGTCATGCGGCAGCGACGTTGCTGACGAACAGGGCTTGCATCTCGAGGCAGCTTCTGAAGCTTGACCTGTGCATCCCACTTCTCATCATCACTGGCACCAGCGTCATTCAGAATTGCCTTTAACGCAGCGCGTTTTACCGCGTATTTTGCGACGGTGGCAGTGCGCTTGTTTTCCCTGGCTATCATNGATTTTTTAGCCATAACCTTAGGTCTCCTCAGTGTCAGCAGCAGGCTCTTCAGCTGCCGGCGCTTCTTCTTTTTTCGNTTCGGATTGTTGTGGATTCATTCCNCGGAATGGGAATCGGAGCGCTGACAGCAAAGCCCGACCCTCCTCATCGTCTCGAGCGGTGGTTGTGATTGTGATGTCGAGACCGCGGAGCTTATCGATCTTGTCGTAATCTATTTCCGGAAAAATAATCTGCTCTGAAACACCCATCGCGTAATTGCCTCGTCCATCGAAGGCCTTTGGGTTAAGACCGCGGAAGTCCCGNATNCGCGGGATAGAGATGTCGACNAGACGCTCCAGGAACTCATACATTCGCACACCGCGGAGGGTAACCTTGCAGCCAATTGGCCAGCCTTCACGGATCTTGAAGCCGGCAATACTCTTTCGAGCCTTGGTCACCACAACTTTCTGGCCGCTTATCTTTTCAAGATCTGCAGTCGCGGCCTCAAGTATCTTCTTATCCACAACCGCTTCGCCAAGACCCATGTTCAGTGTGACCTTGGTAATTTTGGGAACCCGCATTGGGTTATCGAAGCTANACTGCTGTATCAAGGCAGGAACGACTTCTTTTTGGTAATACGCTTTCAACTGAGCCATGATTCGTAACCTAGTCTATGTCCNGACCATTNGACTTGAAAACGCGCTTCTTAGCGCCGTCTTCAAGGACTTCGATACCAACTCGATCAGCCTTGTTAGTCTCTGAATTAAAAATCGCCACATTAGAGACGTGCAAAGACGCTTCGCGCTCCACGATGCCGCCTGGCTGGCCCAGATTCGGATTTGGCTTGGTATGGCGCTTCACCATGTTGACCCCGGNCACAATGATGCGATCATCACCGACNAGCTGTGAAATTGTTCCNCGCTTGCCCTTGTCTTTTCCGGCGACAACGATTACTTCATCATCTCTCTTTAACTTGTTCATCCTAAGTTTCTCTCTAAGCCGACTGTCAAAGCACTTCAGGAGCCAGCGAAATAATACGCATGAATTTTTCATTACGGAGTTCGCGGGTAACCGGGCCAAAAACGCGGGTACCGATAGGCGCTTCCTGATTGTTCAGCAGAATCGCAGCATTATCATCGAACCGGATCAGAGAACCATCCCCGCGGCGAACACCTTTTTTAGTCCGCACGACGAGCGCAGTAAGCACCTGACCTTTCTTTACCTTACCGCGAGGAATCGCTTCCTTCACGNTGACTTTGATGATGTCACCAATACGNGCNTAGCGGCGGTGAGATCCCCCGAGCACCTTGATACACATAACACGGCGCGCGCCGCTGTTATCTGCAACATCTAAGTAAGACTGAACTTGAATCATCGATTCGCTCCATCACGCAACTCCGAAAAGAGTGCCGACTTTAAATTTCTTCTTTATACGCCTTTNCCGGCATGTCCTNCGAAGCNCAANNNTTTGGCCTATATTTGCGTTGCCCGCTCATCGATTGACACAAGTGTCCATGACTTAGTTTTAGAAATTGGGCGAACTTCCTCAATTGTCACTGCATCACCAATACCACAGTCGTTGTTGGCATCATGGGCATGAATTTTGGTTGATCTCTTGATGATCTTGCCATANACAGGGTGCTTCACACGGCGTTCGATAAGCACGACTATGGACTTATCCATCTTATTGCTGACCACTCTGCCAGCAACGGTCCGTGCTTTTTTGTCCATAGCCTCCTGGCCGCTTTGCATCTCAGTTTCCGCCATAACTCGTTTCGCTCTTTCCGTTTGTGCGCCATGAGAGCGCGCAAAATGACTTNAATTCCTTACGCCTGCTTNTGCTTTTCAGCGATGATCGTTTTTACCCGNGCGATATCTCNNCTAACCGNCTTCAGCAGATGAACNTGNCCGAGCTGACCGGTCACACTCTGCATGCGATTGTTGAACTGATCTTTATACAAATCCCGCAACTGGGCCTGCAGTTCCTCCACAGATTTGTCTCTTAGCTCACTCGCTTTCATCACTCTGCCTTAACAATTCTCGTTTTTAGCCTATTACGGCTGCTTACATCACGGTACGCTTCACAAAACTAGTGTCGAACGGCAACTTGGCTGATGCGAGGCCGAAAGCCTCACGCGCAAGCTCTTCATCAACGCCCTCAATTTCAAACATAATACGGCCAGGCTGAATCTGGGCAACCCAGTATTCGACCGAGCCTTTGCCCTTACCCTGTCGCACTTCCAGAGGCTTCTGTGTGATTGGCTTATCAGGAAACACCCGAATCCAGATCTTCGCGCCACGCTTTACTTTACGTGTCATTGCACGACGAGCAGCCTCAATCTGGCGGGCAGTCAACCGACCGCGGGATACCGCCTTAAGGCCGAACTCGCCGAAATCGACCTTGCTCCCACGATGCGACAAGCCGCGGTTTCGACCCTTCATCATCTTGCGATATTTCGTGCGTTTGGGTTGTAACACTTCTCTAGTCCTCTAACACCAATTGCCTTAGTTGCCGGATGACGCCTGCTGCTTGGGCACGATAGCTTCGTCCAGATCAAGGACCTCACCTTTGAAGATCCATACCTTCACACCGATAATGCCGTATGTGGTGCTGGCTTCCGATGTTGCGTAATCAATGTTGGCTCGCAAGGTGTGCAAAGGCACGCGACCTTCCCGATACCACTCACTGCGCGCGATCTCAGCTCCACCCAGTCGACCGCCGACCTGCACCTTAATGCCCTCAGCTCCCTGGCGCATAGCGTTTTGCACGGCNCGCTTCATGGCGCGACGAAACATNACGCGTCGCTCNAGCTGCTGAGCCACGCTGTCNGCGACCAGTTGCGCGTCCAGGTCAGGCTTNCGTATTTCTTCAATGTTGATTTGTACGGGAACGCCCATCTTGCTTGAAAGAACCCGGCGTAAGGCTTCAACGTCTTCGCCCTTTTTCCCGATGACGATGCCAGGCCGTGCCGTGTAAATTGTTATCTTCGCGGTCTGTGCAGGCCGCTCAATATCGACGCGGGATACCGAGGCGTTCGCCAACCGTTTCTTAACAAATTCTCTGACCTGCAGATCAACCAGCAGGTTATCTGCGTATTCCTGCCCTTCTGCAAACCATGTAGAGGTATGCTTCTTAACAATGCCGAGGCGAATACCCGTGGGATGTACTTTCTGACCCATCCAAATCTCCTAGCTGTCAGCGACTGTAATTATGATNTTGCAGGAACGCTTAAGGATACGATCAGCACGCCCTTTCGCTCGTGGCATGATGCGCTTCATGGTCATACCCTCGTCCACACAGATAGTCGAAACTTTCAATTCGTCCACGTCGGCNCCCTCGTTGTGCTCAGCGTTGGCGATCGCAGAATTCAGAACCTTCTTAATGACTNCAGCTCCCTTCTTGGTGCTGTAGGTCAGGAGTTCAAGCGCTTCTTCGACGCCTTTACCGCGAATCTGATCAGCTACCAGACGAGCCTTCTGAGCTGAGAGCCTGGCGCCTTTGAGTCTTGCCGAAACTTGCATCTNAATCTCCTAGCGCGCCTTCTTGTCGGCAACGTGGCCCTTATACGTTCGGGTCAGCGCAAACTCNCCGAGTTTATGGCCCACCATATCCTCGCCGACGAAAACCGGGACGTGCTGGCGGCCATTATGAACAGCAATCGTGAGGCCGATCATTTCCGGCGAGATCATAGATCGTCGCGACCATGTTTTGATTGGACGTTTGTCGTTGTTATCAACTGCGGTCTGAACTTTCTTCATCAGGTGAAGATCAATGAACGGACCTTTTTTCAGTGAACGTGGCACGAGTCTAATCCTCTATCACTTGCCTTTACGGGCTGAATTTCTGCGACGTACGATCATATCGTCGGTTCGCTTATTAGTTCGGGTNTTNTAGCCCTTGGTAGGAGTACCCCATGGAGACACCGGGTGACGACCACCCGAAGTACGCCCTTCACCACCACCATGCGGATGATCAACCGGATTCATTGCCACACCGCGGACGGTGGGACGAACACCGCGCCAGCGCTTCGCACCNGCCTTGCCGAGCGAACGCAGCGCGTGCTCNGAATTNGATACTTCGCCGAGAGTTGCCCGGCANTCGCTCAGCACCTTGCGCATCTCACCGGAACGTAGACGCAACGTGGCATAGTCNCCTTCACGAGCCACGAGCTGCAAAGAAGTGCCTGCNCTACGCGCGATTTGNGCTCCCTTACCAGGCTTCATTTCAACACAGTGTACTGTGCTACCCAGAGGAATGTTGCGCAAAGGCAGGGTATTGCCAACCTTGATCGGCGCATCCTCACCAGAGACCACTACGTCACCCACACTGACTTTAGCAGGCGCAATGATGTAGCGTCGCTCACCATCTGCATACAGCAACAGAGCGATATTGGCGGAACGATTCGGGTCGTATTCCAGACGCTCGACCTTCGCCTCAATACCATCTTTNTTGCGACGGAAATCGATAACGCGATATTTCTGCTTATGACCACCCCCCTGATGACGACGAGTGATGCGGCCTTTGTTATTCCGACCACCAGACTTTGACTTGGCTTCAGTGAGCGGAGCAAAAGGTTCNCCCTTGTGCAGATCCGGGTTCACTACCTTTACGACGAAGCGGCGTCCTGGTGATGTCGGTTTACATTTGACTACTGGCATGACTTTACTCTCTACTCCTGATCAACCGATATCCGCGAAGTCGATCTCATGCCCGGCTTCGAGACGCACATAAGCTTTTTTCCAGTCACTCTTGCGACGGATTCTGCCGCGAGCCGAGCGCTTGGTCTTGCCCTTCACGTTCAGCACCTGAAGATCTGAAACCACCACCTTAAACACGGCTTCTACGGCTTCTTTTATCTCCGGCTTGGAAGCATCAATCGCAACCTTGAACACGTACTGATTGTTTCCCTCAGTCATCATTGCGGCTTTTTCAGAAACGTGAGGCCCCAGAATGACTTGATACATACGCTCTGGATTCATGACAGCATCTCCTCGGCTTTCTTGAGAGCAGGCACGGTAATAAGCACCTTGTCGAAGCCAATCAGACTAACTGGATCCAGACCAGACACGTCCAACACATCAACCTTGTGCAGGTTGCGTGCCGCGAGGTAGAGGTTCTCTTCAATTTGATCGGAAACGATCAGGACGTTATCTAGGTCGAAGTCCTTAAGCTTGGTGACCAAGTCTTTTGTTTTGTGGGATTCGACTGCAAATTCATTTACGACAATCAGTCGCTCTTGTCGGATAAGCTCGGAGAGGATGCATTGCATGGCTCCGCGGTACATCTTTTTGTTCAGCTTCTTACTGAATTCTTGCGGTCTGGCAGCGAAGGTAACTCCACCGGAGCGCCAAATAGGGCTGCGGATGGTGCCGGAGCGCGCCCGGCCGGTGCCCTTTTGGCGCCAGGGTTTACGCCCGCCGCCTCGCACTTCCGAGCGGGTCTTTTGCTTAACCGTGCCCTGACGGGCCCCGGCCAAATAAGTCACCACGGACTGATGTACGAGTGGCTCGTTGTACTCGCGACCAAAAGTCTCGTCAGACAATGAAATCTTATCTCCCGTCTCGTTGCCAGGCAGGGCAAGTGCCAGTTCCATGACTTACTTACCTCTTAACCTTGATTGTTGGACGAACAATGACGCTGGACCCGGTGGCTCCCGGTATGGCGCCCTTGATGAGAAGCAAGTTGTTCTCTGCATCGACCCTGATCACCTCGAGGCTCTGAGTGGTCTTGCGCTCAGAGCCCATCTGGCCGGCCATCTTCTTACCCTTGAAAACTCGGCCTGGCGTCTGGCACTGACCGATAGAGCCGGGAGCCCGGTGCGAGATCGAATTGCCATGGGTGGCGTCCTGCATGCGGAAGTTATGTCGTTTCACGCCGCCCTGAAAGCCTTTACCTTTTGAAGTCCCGGTCACATCGACCTTCTGACCGGCTGCAAAGAAATCGACCTTGATCTCGCCACCAACTTCGATCTCGGCCAAATCCTCTGTGCGGAACTCCCACAACCCTTCACCAGCCTCTGTGTTGGCCTTGGCATAGTGACCAGCCATCGCCTTGCTGACCCGTGACGCGCGACGGGAACCCATGGTTACCTGAATCGCACTGTATCCGTCTGTCTCAGGAGTTTTTACCTGTGTCACGCGGTTAGGCTGTACCTCCACCACAGTGACGGGAACAGAATTACCCTCTTCAGTGAAAACGCGGGTCATTCCGCTCTTTCGACCGACTAATCCAATCGACATTTTTTAGACCTCGTTGTGCAAGGGGCTAAAACCCGCTCTGGCCGCTGACGCGTTGCACGAAGATTGTTCCCGCAGGGGAGACAGAACATTCAGTGCGCCAAAACTTTTAAAACGGTTGCTTAAAAGGGTAGTGAGGACTGATAGCTCGCTACCTGGTTATGTCATCCCCTGGGTTAGCCCAGGGAGATTTGCACCTCAACGCCGGCGGCTAGATCGAGCTTCATCAACGCATCTACCGTCTTTTCAGTCGGTTCTACGATATCCAACAGGCGTTTATGGGTTCGTATTTCGTATTGATCTCGCGCGTCTTTATTGACGTGCGGGGAA
>NZJB01000040.1 GCA_002691885.1 Gammaproteobacteria bacterium | reverse complement strand
GGCGGCTATCTTGTCGGCGCGGCAGGCATCATGACTCATCAGCTCTGGTTACTCTATCTGGGCTACGGGGTAATTGGCGGCTGCGGTCTCGGACTTGGCTACGTGTCTCCCGTGAGCACTTTGATTCGCTGGTTTCCGGACCGGCGTGGGATGGCATCCGGCATGGCAATTATGGGTTTCGGCGGCGGCGCCATGATCGGCACGCCGATGAAAGAATATTTTATTCGGCTGTTCTACCGTGCCCCTGAATATCTCGGCACACAATCCCAAGTCGAACTCGTGACCGAAGCCGGACGACGATTTTCTGAGGTAGGCGGCGTGCTGCGGGAAGTCGTGATTATCGGCGCCACCGAGNCCCGCGACATGACAATGCCCGGCCCTGAGGGGGTTTATGTTGTTGGCAGCGGCGCCACGGGCGTCGCCGAGGCTTTCATCCTGATTGGGCTGATTTATCTGGCGGTCATGCTAATTGCTGCATTCTCCTATCGCTTACCCCCGCAGGGATGGCAGCCGGATGGGTGGCAGGNACCCGACGAGGANACCCGCNATAAGCTGATCACGACGGCGAATGTGGATATNGATCAGGCACTGCGGACGCCTCAGTTCTATCAGCTGTGGATCGTATTNTGTCTCAACGTTACTGCNGGAATCGGTGTTCTAGGGGTCGCNCGCACCATGATCACAGAAATTTTTGGCACCACCTTACCACAGACAGTCGATACCGCATTCGCCGCAACCTATGTTGTGATGATCAGCGCCTTCAATATGGTGGGACGATTTATCTGGGCGAGCGCTTCCGATTACTTGGGTCGGCGCAACACCTATTGGATCTTCTTTTTGCTGGGGATAGNTCTNTACCTNTCTANCCCCTTCACGGCGCAGCAGGTGAGTGCCAGCCCATCAATCATCTGGCTAGTATATTTCTACGCCGCNACTATGATTATTTTCACCATGTATGGCGGTGGATTCGCCACTATACCTGCGTATCTAGCAGATATTTTTGGCACCCGCTACGTAGGTGGCATTNACGGTCGCCTGCTGACGGCCTGGAGCACCGCTGGTTTGCTGGGACCTTTAGCAATCACATCACTACGGCAAAACTCAGTCACCAGAGCGATTAATGANCTGGTGGCCACCATCGACCCNCAGCGCTTCGCAGAGCATTTCGGTGCTCCNCTCTCACAGCTNGACGCGCTGGTGGCTCAAAATTCAGTCACCATTGCCANGCTGATGNAAATAGCGCCCCCCGGCNTCAGCGATCCCACCAGCGGCCTCTACAACTCGACTATGATTCTCATGGCCCTGTTGCTGGCTGGCGCCTTGATCAGCAATGCTCTCATGAAACCGGTCGATTCTCGCCATCACATCAGGGNAGAGCCCGCCTGACCAGACAAGTGATATTNNACCGGGGCAGCACCTTGATTACNCTTGCGTCCCATGTCGGCGCGTAAGTGGCCNATTCNTAATNGTGCNGTAACCATGAGCAACGCAATCAAAAGACTCAGCATGCAAGATCTCGAAGAGAATCGAGAAAGCTTTCTTAGTGAGCTGTTCNCCGGACTTCAGGAATGCGGGTTTATCATACTNCGNGACCATNCCATTGATTGTNCGAGACGTGAGCACGCCTATCACCTGCTGGAGAGGCTGTTCGCTCTTCCGGTCGAAACCAAGTTGAAATATGACAGCGATGATGGTGGCCGCCGGGGATATANCNCCTTTGGCCGGGAAAACGCCAAAGGCAATCCCCATACAGATCTCAAGGAATTCTGGCACGTCGGACAAGAATTAACCCGGAANAGCGCCTACGTTAAAGACTATCCAGACAATGTCTGGCCAGCAGAAATCCCGGAGTTTGAGGCTTTCTTCAAATCTTTTTACAAAGATCTCGAGTCGCTTGGGAAAACGATTTTGGAAGCGCTCGGTGAAGCCATGAATCTTGAACCGGATTTCTTTCGGAACATAGTGACCGACNGCAATTCAATTTGTCGACTGCTGCACTACCCGGCTACCAGACATCTCGACACGCAACATTCTGTGCGAGCTGCAGCCCACGCAGACATTAATCTNCTCACCCTGCTGGTTGGCGCGACGGATTCGGGGCTAGAACTGCTGGATCAGAAAGGNGACTGGAAACCGGTTGNCAGCAGCGAAGATGAAATCGTTCTANATACGGGAGACATGATGGCCCGGCTGACAAATGATGTACTACCTGCCACTGTCCACCGGGTGATAAATCCGATTAACCAGGAGCGCTCCCGCTATTCCATTCCCTTCTTTCTCCACCCTCACAGCAAGGCGAGCCTTGAATGTTTGCCACAATTTGTCGGCCCGGATGGTTCGAAATACCCACCGATCACCGCCGGTGAATTTCTGGAACAGCGTCTGATAGAAATCGGCCTGACAAAATACTGATAGAGGGGCTCTCGGGTGTGTTCGCTAGCCTAGCGACAGAAAAAATCCCGCGATGGCCGCGCTCATCAGATTCGCCATGAAGCCGGCGAGAACGGCGCGAAGGCCCAATTCGGCGATATCCTTACGGCGATTTGGCGCCATCATCCCTATCCCTCCGAGCACTATGCCGATCGAAGAAAAGTTGGCAAAGCCGCAAAGGGCGAAGGTGACAATGGCTTGCGAACGATCGCTTAAAAGCGTCACCTGGTCAGTAAAGGAAACAAAAGCCACAAACTCGTTGAACACCAACTTTTGCCCGATCAGACTCCCCGCCAATCTGGTTTCCTCCCATGGGATACCAACGATGAAGGCCAGCGGTTGAAACGCATATCCGAGTAGAAGCTGCAGAGACAAATCAGCAAAGCCAATCATTGCACCCAGCGAGCCCAACAGCGTATTGACCAGCGCAATCAACCCTACGAAAGCCAGCACCATAGCACCCACATTCAAAGCCAGTGACATACCGCTACTGGCGCCAGATGCGGCGGCGTCTATGACATTGACATGACTTTCGAATTCCAGCGTGAACTCTTCCTCTTTACTCCCTATTTTTTCCGCCTCGGGAAGCAACAGTTTTGCCATCAGAAATCCACCCGGCGCGGCCATGAAACTGGCAGCCAGCAGATACTGAATTTCGACACCGAGCAGAGCGTAGCCGGCCAGCACCGAGCCCGCCACTGTGGACATCCCACCAACCATGATGGCAAACAGCTCGGACCGAGTCATGTCAGCGATGTAGGGCTTCACAATCAGCGGCGCCTCAGTCTGCCCAACAAAAATATTTGCAGTGGCCGACATCGATTCCGCCCTACTCGTTTTGAGTAAACGCTGAAGTGCGCCGCCGATAATGCGGATAAGCCAGCCCATGATACCCAGGTGATAGAGTACTGAAACCAGGGAAGAGAAGAACACAATCACCGGCAGCACATGAAAAGCAAAGATGAAGCCCATCTCGAATGCACCGATACTGCCAAAGACAAAATCGATGCCGTCCTGCGCGTTATTCAGTACGCTGGATACAGCATTGGAAATCGCCTCCAGAACCGCCACGCCGAGCGGAAAATATAGCGCAATGCCCCCCAGAGCAAATTGCAGCAGCAGTGCGAATCCCACGGTACGCCAGTTGATCTGATGGCGCCCGAACGACAACAGAATACCGAGCCCGAACAAAATACCGATGCCTAACAGACTGATCAGAGTTTCCATCAGAAGTGGTGTCCTTGTTGTTAGTGATGTATGTCTCGCTTTTCCAGAGTAATTCGGTTGGTCAGTTCACGCACCAGATTAGCAACCTCTTCTTCGCCGGACACAATCAGATCGGCAAAGGCCCGTGTCGGTTCAATGAACTTCCGATACATTGGCTTGACCGTCTCCTCAAATTGTCTTATGACAGACGAGCGACTACGGCCTCGGGTTTGAACATCCCGCTGCATCCTCCTCGACAGACAAACATCAAGTGGCGTATCGACGAACACACTCAGATCATAGTGGTCACGCAGTCGACCGTCATGCAACAGCAATATTCCTTCAAGAATCAGGACGGGCGAGGGCTGTATGATCTGACAGTGATGTGCCCTGGTATGCACTGCGTAGTCATAACGAGGAACCTCTGCGGTCAACCCCGATTTAAGTTGTTTCACTTGCCCGAGCAAAAGGTCGTGCTCAAAGGCGTCTGGGTGATCGTAATTCACCCGCTCTCGCTCCGCNATGGGCAAATGGTCCAGGTTNCGATAGTAGGAATCTTCAGAAATCAANCCAATTGTATCCGACGGGACCTGCTCTGCCAGGGCCTGCCTTAGGGCGTNGGCCAGATAGCTTTTNCCTGACCCAGATGCACCGGTNATCGCGATAAGCTTGGTAATCAATTTGNGCTCTGCTGTTTTTATCNAGCTTNGATAATNGCGATTTGCTTGGAGTGAGTTATTCACCCGTTATAAGGCCGGCTATTTCTCCCGGCTNAGGAAAACGGTTACTGTCTGCTTTGGAGAAGATAATGCGGCCGTCGACGTTCACCTCAAAGACTCCGCCACTGCCGGCGACAAAACTNACCTGATGGTCGTCACCGAGCTTCAAAACTTCATCAGACACACGGTCCGCTGCCGGCCTGTAGTTTCAGGCCGTGCAGTAGGTAATCACAATGTTCATTTTTACTCCGTACTACCCCACTTTTACCCGATGACTTTAGTCTCCTATGGCGACTACAGAGATCAGGCGATTTTCTTGTACCATTGGAACCGAATCATAACAGCTTGACTGACCTAGGTAGACAAAATGATAGCTTCACCCGAAACCCTCAACAGATCCCCTCTCCTGCAGCTCATCGCTGTTTCTCTGTGAACCTGTGCCGGAGCACAGGAGTCCGAAGAGACCTGGCTAGCCTCGGATGACTTACCTTACACAACGCTGGGTTACGCCAACGGCCGTGGCTTCCACCAACTGCCGGCTTCCAATTCTGCTGGCGCAATCAACGGACAGGCAGTCAACTTCTCTGGAAGAGCAGATCTGACTGANGTCGACAGGACCNATNCAGGATTNCATTNTGNGGTAACGGTGCCTATGAGTTCGGAAACCCATGGCGGGGAGGATNTCGCGATCTATGCNATCGNTCCTGGCTCAGATCTGATTCGGGGCGTCATGGAGCAACACGTCATCTTCCACGTCAGGATGGAAGCAAGCCAGCTGGAGCGACGCTAATTCAGCGGCGCTGAAAGTCGTAAACCGAGCCTATCTTCAGCAGTTNGGTAAGCTCGTCCAGCGCGGTCCGACATTCATTGAGTAAGTTTGGATCCTGGAGGTCATTCATGGTGAGACGGTCGCGATAATGACTTTCTATCCAATGACGCAGCTGTCGGTAAAGTGACTCCGTCAGCAGGACCTCGGCACCAGTTTCTTCAATCTGCTGCTCACTCATGACAACCCGCAGGCGCAGACAAGCAGGGCCGCCTCCATTGTTCATACTNTGACGCAAATCAAAAAACCGCACCTCATCAATCAGCGGNGACTCACCCTCCAATGCCNTAAGATATTCATGCACTGACGGCACTTCTCGACATTCCACTGGNACANCAAGGAGCGCTCCCNGCTGACCGNGAACAGCGAGCAACTGAGAGTTAAAAAGATAGGAACGAACGGCATCTTCTAGAGAGACAGCGTTAACCGGCACTGTAATAACCTGCAACTCCGAACCCAGCGCCGTGCTGAGCTGGCCATAGACTGATTGGGTATCTGCAAATGCCAACTCGTGATGGAATAACAGATCCTGATTGCCTACTGCGATGACGTCGTTGTGAAAAACACCATGATCAATGGCTTTCGGGTTTTGTCGGGCGAAAACGACTTTGTCTGGGTTTAGTCCATGACTGCGGGCGATCGCNTGACTGGCCGGAAGCGTCTGGCGTGCAGGATATTTTCTCGGGCCGNCAGCTCTATTTGACAGATCATCACCATAAACAAACAGCTCCACGCCCGCTTGAGAGTAATCTACACACAATCGGATGTGGTTGGCCGCGCCCTCATCAGAGAAACTCGGCGCAGCGGGTAAAGGCTGGTGATGTACAAAACTGTCTACGCTGAAGATCGCTTTGAGTACCCGGCTAGTGGTTGGTGGCTCAATAGAGCGATGAAACATGGAGAGCAAATTCGCCGGTGTGATATGCGTTTTACTGTCCAAGGTATCAGCGTAGGGGGAAACTGTACAAGCGTTTGCCACCCACATGCTGGAGGCGGAACTTACCGCTGCCAGAAGCTGCGGTGCGCGCCGCGCACTCTGGCGTAAGATCTCAGAATCAGATCCGCAAAACCCGAGCGTTCTGAGCGTAGGGATATGTGGACGTTCCTGAGGCGGGATGACACCCTGCTTCAGACCCATCTCATGAAGCGCCCAGGCTTTCTCAAGCCCCTGCAGAGCTGCCTGCTTGGGTGAGGAGACCCTCCCTCCGTGTTCGGTTGAAGCGACGTTGCCGAATGACAAGCCCGCATAGTTGTGGGTCGGACCCACAATACCGTCGAAATTTACCTCAAATGCTTTCGCTTGNGTGCTGCTAGGCGGCATGGTTACAGTTCAATCCCCGGCGCCAGAGTATCTGGTAGGGCGACAAGCTCACTGCACATACTGGCCATCGGGTACGCGCAATAATCTGCCGCNTAATATGCTCCAGGTCGGTAGTTGCCACTGGCGCCCACACCGCCAAACGGTACCGCCCCACTGGCGCCGGTCAGCGGCCGGTTAAGATTTACNATCCCGGCCCGNATGCNGGCCATAAAATGCTCCCACGCTTCGCTGTTGTCACTCAGAAGACCAGCGGAAAGGCCGTAGCACGTATTGTTGGCGCTATTTATTGCATCCTCAAGAGTGTCTACCCATTCAAGTTGCAACAGAGGACCAAAACATTCCTCATCGTTNCGTGTTTGCATTGTTGTAATGTCAATTAAACCCGGCTTCAGCAAAGCCTTGGCTGCATCAGGGCGCTCAACAGGCTTAAGCACTCTTGCGCCAGCNTTCTCGAGCCCCGCAACAAAAGACATCACATGCTCAGCTGCCTTATTAGAGACAACTGGNCCCATGAAGCAAGTATCATCATAGCCAACCTGAATCTTCTTAATCGCTGCCACCAGAGCAGACACCAGCGCCTCATTTTCTTGCGATCGCAGGACAATCAGGCGTCGTGCGCAGGTACAGCGCTGCCCTGCGGAAATATACGCCGACTGAATAATGGTATAGACCGCAGCACTCACGTTCGCGACTTGGTCCACAATCAGCGGATTATTGCCGCCCATCTCCAGTGCCAGCATCTTNTCNGGATGGCCGCCAAATGCCTTATGAATNGCGTGTCCCGCGCGCGAACTGCCGGTAAACAGCAGCCCGTCTATATCATCGGCGCTGGCCATCAGCTGTCCGGCGCCCGCCCCACCCTGAACCAGATTAACGACGCCTGCCGGAAGCCCCGCGTCAACCCAACACTGGACCATTCGCTCGCCNAACAGCGGCGTCAATTCCGATGGTTTAAACACAACAGTATTCCCCGCCAGTAAGGCGGGGATAATATGNCCATTTGGTAAGTGTCCGGGAAAATTATACGGACCNAGGACAGCAAACACGCCAATAGGTCGGTGGATCAGACCAAGTTGNACGCCTCCTGTTTCCGCATCANGCTGACCAGTGCGCTCTTCATAGGCTTTTTTCGATACAGCCGCCTTGGCGATCATCGTAGCGATTTCTGTTTTGCTCTCCCAGAGTGGTTTGCCTGTCTCTTCGTGAATGACCATCGCCAGTTTATCGCGCTGCGCTTCAATCCGATCGATAAACCGGTGCACATAGGACGCTCTTTCAGCGAAGCTTAAACGACGCCAATCAGAAAATGCTCCGCGGGCCGCTATCACTGCCTGAGAGACCTGATCCACTCCGGCAGCAGGCCCCTGCCATAACACCCGGCCAGTAATCGGACTCACCGATTCGAACACATACGTCCCGTCATCTACCCACTCGTCACCCAAGAGGTGTTTCTGCTCAAGCGTCATCTTTGCTCATCCTGATTTCGAGAATTCGGACATGATCACCTGGCTCTACTTCAATCAAGTTGGCCGCAGAAGGGGACAGAACAATGCCCCCGCCTTTGAGCAGTTTGACCGGAGCGAGAGTCAGGCGATAGTTCGCCAGCTCACAGTTGCTCACCACACATAACGCATCGGCCCCCTCCTCAGAAAGCAAAACAGAGCTCAGAGAGTGCAATTCCATACTGCGGCTGTTGCGCATCGAGGAAATATCCTGCCGACGACATTCCATCACCGGGCCTGCATCAAAAATATCGATCGTNCCGTTATATTTGAAGCCTTCTTTTTCCAATAGCCGTTTAGCCGGCGCCGCTTCATCGTGGGGTTTGCCAAGCACGGATACTGCCTGCTCAGGCAGTAATTCAAGATAAACCGGAAATCTTGGCATCAGATCGGAGATAAACTGCGATCCGTTGACCGCGCTGATGAAATCCGCTCTGGCAAATGGCAGGTTGAAAAACTTTCTTCCGAGATGCTCCCAGAACGGCGATTTGCCTGATTCATCCAACCAGCCCCGAATTTCTGCAAACACAACCTCACTGAAGCGTTCCGGAAAGTCACTCATGAACAGAAACCGACAGCGGGAGAGCATTTGTCCAGCGTATTTAGTGCGAAATTCAGGCAACAGAAACAGCGAAACCAGTTCGGTCTCACCCATAAAATCGTTAACGAGATTCAACAGGTTGCTGGTTANCTTTATGTCCAGCGCCTCGGATACCTTGAAGTCTTTACTCAGTTTGTAATTGTAGAAGGGGCGGGTCAGACCCACACCGGCTACAACCCCTGCCGTACCGATGATGCGCCCAGAATCCAAATCCTCCATGACAAGAAGATAGACACGCTCTTGCGTCGGGTCCGGCGACTCTTTCAAGCTCGCCTCTATAGCTTTCAGCTTTTTGACCCAGGTGCTTTTTTCAAAGGGCATGGANGTCATGCCGGGCGGCAGCGCAGCCGANAGCTGCAGNAATTCATTCAGATCGTCAGCTTTAGCGCTACGAATTAACATCGTCAGAATACTCGGACCTCAGTGGTAGAACTGCACTTCAGGACTGCTGCAATCTCCTTACTTCCTGTCTGAGAATGTCGAGTGCTCGAGTCACATGCTCGTCAGAAACATTCAGCGGCGGTAGGAGCCGAATCATGTTGTCGCCTGCCCGGCCAACGAGCAGCCTGTTCTGACGCAGCGCTGTCATCAATTCAACGTTGGGAATTTCACATCTCGCCCCGATCATCAGCCCNAGGCCGCTCACCTTCGAGAGTACTGCAGGACACTCACTCACCAGCTCTTCCAAACCGGCCCGCAAGGTGTCGGCCTGCTTCCGCACATTTTCTAAAAGGCCTGGCTCGAAGACCAGATCCAGCACTGCATTGCCCACCGCCGCCGCCAGCGGGTTCCCGCCAAACGTGCTGCCGTGTGTGCCTACCACCATATGCTGTCCGACTTTTTCCGAAACCAGACAGGCTCCGATCGGGAAACCTCCGCCAAGGCCCTTGGCGGAAGCCAGGACGTCCGGCTCGATGCCGAACGCTTCGTAGGCAAACAGCNNACCACTGCGCCCTACNCCGCACTGCACCTCATCCAATATCAATAGCAGGCCCTGGGCATCGCAAACCTGCCTGATGTGGCTNAGCATCTCCCCGGTGAGAGGCCGAATACCTCCTTCACCCTGCACGGTTTCGACAATGACCCCCGCCGTGTTGTCAGAAATGGCGGCATCCAAAGCGGCCATATCTCCCCAAGCTATGTGGTCAAANCCGTGATCAGTCGGCGCAAAATTCTGCANATAGGAGGGATTACCGGAGGCCGCAACTGCAGCAATAGTCCGACCATGAAAACTGTCACTCATTCCAATAATTCGGTGCCGCTCGGGCCTGCCGACAGCGGCCTGATATCCCCTCACTGCCTTGATACTTGCTTCAATGGCCTCAGTACCTGAGTTGGCAAAAAATAGACGATCGGCAAAGCTAGCTTCCGCCAGTCTCCTGGCCAATTTCTCTGCTTCGGGAATTCGAAAGACATTTGATACATGCCAGAGCTTCTTCGACTGCGCACCAAGCGCCTCAACCAAATGCGGGTGAGAATGACCAAAGGCCGTTACTGCAATCCCACATAAAAAGTCGAGGTAAGTTTCGCCACTTTCAGTGTAAAGTTCGGTGCCCAGGCCGTGCGTAAATACCAGATCATGCGGTGGGCTGTAGTTCGGCCACAGCGCNTCACGCTCATTGAATNTCGCACTGTTGNTGGAATTACTCTGCGTCACAGCTTGCATGCTTGACTCTCCGTCGAATTTCCTGAGGTCTATAGCGTATCAGACCCCTCGCCGAAAGAGATATGGTGTTTTTATATCCTGATAAATAGGCTGTTTTCATTTTGGCGTTAAACCGAATAAAATTCGAGACCCAACGTCTGGCGTCATGCCATTGTCATCGACCCCGGGGTTGATAAGAGTGAAGAGCACCAAGTTAGACAAAATTGATNTGCGCATTCTGCAAACCTTGCAGAAAGACGGGCGCATTACCAACCAAANTCTGGCGGANCGGGTTAACTTGTCNCCAAGTTCCTGCCTACAGAGAGTCCGGAGGCTGGATCAGGCTGGCATCATCTCTTCCTATCAGGCTCATCTCAATCTCGGCAGTATCGCCCGCCACATCATTTGCCTGGCGACGATTTCTGTTAAAAACCACACCCAGNAGGAATTCAACGCGTTTGAGGACCTGATCGAATCAATCCCCGAAGTGGTCGAATGCTATACCGTCAGCGGCGAGTCAGACTTCCTTATGAAGATTATCTGCGCGGATATGAGGCGTTATGTTGAAATCAACGATCAGCTGGTCGGAAATAGTCGATACCAGGTCACTATCAATTCCTATGTGGTCATGAAGGAGAATAAGTCCTTCAAAGGCGTCGATCTGACTACGTTGTGTGATTACTCAGACCAACTGGAATCTTAAAAAGCCTGCACCGCTCGCGCGGTGCAGGTCGGAAGTGCCCAAAAAATACAGGTATGAATTAGTGCGCGCCAGGGCTCAAGGGAGAGAAAATTGAAGACCGCGGTGCTGCCTGTATTAACCATTACCTTGCAGAGAGTGTGCCAACTGCTCGC
>NZJB01000039.1 GCA_002691885.1 Gammaproteobacteria bacterium | reverse complement strand
TTTTAGTCCATCTTGTCATTGACTCTGAAAAAGAGCGCGATGACCCGACGGAATTTGAGGAACTGGCACTATCCGCCGGCGCCTTCCCTGTCGCCAATATAAGCGGCACCCGTCGCCAGCCGGCGGCACGTTATTTCGTCGGTAGCGGAAAGCTCGAGGAACTTGCTGCGTGCGTTAGGGCTACCAGGGCCGAACTTGTGCTCTTCAACCACTCTCTGAGCCCAAGTCAGGAGCGAAACCTCGAAAAGCATCTGATGTGCCGTGTGCTTGACAGAACAGGTCTGATTCTCGACATCTTTGCCCAGAGGGCACGGAGCCACGAAGGAAAGCTTCAGGTCGAGCTAGCCCAATTAAAGCACTTAAGCACCCGTCTGAAGCGCGGGTGGACCCATCTGGACAGGCAGAAGGGGGGAATCGGGCTCAAAGGCGCCGGCGAGACCCAATTGGAACTGGATCAGCGAATGATTCGCCAGCGCATCAAGGCGATTCACAAAGGTCTCGATAAGGTCCGCAGCCAGCGCGAACAGGGCAGACGTTCGCGTCAGCGTGCAGAAGTGCCTACGGTATCTCTGGTGGGATATACCAACGCTGGAAAGTCAACGCTGTTTAATGCGCTGACCGACGCCCAAACTTACGCAGCAGATCAACTGTTTGCCACGCTGGACTCGACACTGAGACGACTCGAACTCCCCAATTTGGGGCCGGTTGTTGTCGCGGATACAGTTGGATTTATCAGTCATCTTCCACATGGATTGGTTGACGCATTTCGGGCCACGCTTGAGGAGACCGCTTCAGCGACTCTTGTTCTGCATGTGATTGACGGGGCTAATGAGGCACATGATGTACTGCGGACGGAAGTTGAATCGGTCCTGACTGAAATCGATGCTGATCAGGTGCCTCGACTTGAAGTGGTCAACAAAATAGATCGTGTCTCTGGNGATGAGCCNCGANTGCTCAGAAACGACGCTGGACTNCCGGTCANAGTCNGGGTTTCCGCGAAGACTGGNGNNGGCCTCGATCTTCTGCTTACGGCAATGACNGAACTTCTGTCCGGAGGACTGGTGTCGCAAACTGTTATCTTGCGAGCAACACAGGCAAAACTGCGCAGCCATNTGTATAAAAGTAAATTNGTCACCGCAGAGCAGACGGATGAAACCGGCGCCAGTATCCTGGATCTGCGACTGCCTAAGGCCGAGTTGGACCGGGTTCTGGCTCAGGAAGAAGTTCAGTTAGGGGAACCGAATTATGTGCGTAGCGGTCAGAGCGATAGCTCGGCGATGGCGCATGCAGTGAGTGCCGGCTCAGCGTCCGGCAGCTAGCGCGGCATTGTAAAGTGCTGTGTTAATCCCCATTTGTTAGGTAAAATCGCGCTCTTNCGATAAAAANGCTGTGGAGAAGCCAATGGCTTGGAATGAACCTGGTAATAACGGCAATGGCAACGACCCTTGGGGTGGAGGCCGTCGGGGTGGTGACCAGGGACCACCAGACATCGATGAAGTCATAAAGAATTTGAGCAAAAAGATCAATGGCCTGTTTGGCAGCGGAAGCGGCGGATCAAATGGCGGCGGTGCCAGTCGGGCGCCCGGCAACATGTCGGCGGGCCTGCTGTTCGGACTGGTCGCGGTTGGAGCGATTATCTGGGGCTTCATGGGGTTCTACGTAGTCGATGAAGCCGAACGTGGTGTCGTGCTGCGTTTTGGTGAAGTGCTGGATGCGACGGTGGCTCCGGGTTTGCATTGGAACCCACCGGTTGTGGACGAGGTCAACCTGGTCAACGTGTCCGAGTTGAATGCCAAAACCTATGAAAACCGCGCCATGTTGACTACTGATGAAAATATCATCGACATAGATGTGACGGTTCAGTACGTAATCCAAGATCCAGTAAATTACATCATCGCTGTGCAGGACCCCGAGCGGAGCCTGGACAATGCAGCGGAATCAGCGATACGTCATGAAGTCGGCAGCAATTTTATGGATCAGATCCTAACGACGGGCCGTGAGCAGATGGCAGCTGCTGTGCAGGATCGACTTCAAGAATACATGGATAACTACAACACCGGTATTCGCGTGGCTCGTGTGAACGTTGTGCAAGCGCAGCCACCTGACGCCGTACGCCCCGCCTTTGACGACGTCATACGTGCGCGGGAAGATGAACAGCGCGCTCAGAATCAGGCCCAACAATATGCGAATCAGCGAATCCCCGAGGCGCGGGGTGAGGCTCAGCGCCAGATTGAGCAGGCCAACGCTTACAAGCAGCAGGCTATCGCGCAAGCNGANGGCGAAGCCTCGCGCTTTGATCAACTTCTTACAGAGTATCAGAAGGCACCGGAAGTCACTCGTCAACGTCTCTACATCGAATCTCTGCAGGATGTCATGACGGCCAGCAGCAAGATTATGATTGATGTGGAAGGTGGTAATAACATGCTGTACGTGCCACTGGACAAAATTATGGAGCAAAACGCTACTGCCGGTCGCCTCGGCGGTACCACGCAAGAACTCCGTGATCTGGCAAATCAGTTGGCCCCGTTTCTCCCCGGGCCTTCAACTGCTAACTCGGTTGACCGCACCCGTCTTGGGAGCGGCAGAGGAGTAAGACCATGAAGAACTTTATAGTCATCGGGACACTCTCTGTGCTGGCACTGATCGCGGGCAATTCGTTGTTCGTGGTCAAAGAAACCGATCGGGCCGTTATGTTGCGGTTCGGCGAGGTGGTTAATTCGGATATTGCGCCTGGTCTGCATGTAAAAATTCCCTGGGTTAACACGGTTCGTAAATTCGATGCTCGTATACAGACAGAAGATGCGCCTTCTGAGCGTTTTCTGACGCTTGAGCAAAAAGCGCTTGAAGTTGATTCCTATGCCAAGTGGCGCATTCTCGATGTGGGCCAGTTCTATGTCTCAACGCGGGGTAACGTCGGCACAGCGGGCAGCTTGCTGGCCGAGCGGATCAACGATGGACTGCGTGACCAGATCGGCGCNCGTACNTTGATCGAGGTTGTCTCGGGTGAAAGAGACGAGCTCATGACTGACCTCACACAGGACCTGAATCGCACGACCGCTTCNGATATAGGCATTGAGGTCATTGATGTTCGGGTCAAGCGTATTGATTTACCGGATGATGTTCGTTCCTCCGTCTATGATCGAATGATCACTGAACGAAACCGGGAAGCCCAGGAGCTCCGTTCCNGAGGGGAAGAGCTTGCAATCGGCATTCGCGCNGATGCGGATCGCCAGGCTGTTATCTTTGAGGCGGAGGCTTATCGAGATGCCGAACGCATTCGGGGTGAGGGTGATGCTGAGGCGACNGGTNTNTATGCCGCTGCATACAATAAAGATCCGGAATTCTATGCCTTTACCCGCAGCTTGAACGCCTACAAGGAAACCTTCAGNTCGAAGGGCGACGTGCTACTATTAGACCCTGACAGCGATTACTTCAAATATTTGAAAGACGGCTTGCCGGNACAATAACACGGTCTGATTGAATACNGCGTTGCTTACCAGTCGACGCTGGCCAAACTAAACCTGAATCGNCCGGGCGATTCGGGTTTATTTTTGGTTGGTAAGCCGGGGTCCGTNCCCGACGAGCTCGGTGCTCCGACGATGTCGCGNTNCCAGGTGAAGAATNCGGTAACAACAGGGCAAAACATGTGGCATGAATTGGCATTAGCCTTTTGTCTTATGCTGGTCATCGAGGGAATAATCCCCTTTGTTGCGCCACAGCGGTGGCGGCATCTGCTGCGGACAATTGAGCAGATTGATGACGGTACGTTACGCGCTATTGGTCTGGCCAGCATGCTGGTCGGCACCTTCGCGTTGTTGATTATCAACTAGTCGAGCTATAGCGTATTTTTTTGCCCGGGAAGGCAGTAAAACAAGATTGCTACCAATGACTTCAGTGAAAAGATGGTTACTGCCGGATGGCGTAGAGGATATCCTCCCATCCGAGGCGCATAAGCTAGAATTTTTGCGGCGTGAGCTCCTGGATCTTTTCGAATCCTGGGGCTACGAGTTAGTTATACCGCCCCTGATCGAATTTCTGGATTCTCTGCTTGTCGGTGCGTCCGAAGATCTGGATCTTCACACGTTCAAAGTCACCGATCAGGTCAGCGGAAAGATGATGGGCATTCGCGCCGATGTCACTCTGCAAGCTGCCCGCATTGATGCCCATTCGTTGAATCGTGAGGGGCAGGCGCGGCTGTGTTATGCGGACAATGTGTTGCATACTCGACCGCGGGGCATCATGACCTCTCGCGTCCCGATCAGGCTCGGGGCAGAGCTTTATGGACATGCTTCAACCGCAGCTGATGTCGAGCTTATTTGCTTGATGGCTCAAACTCTACGAAGCGCAGGCATCCCCGGTGTGCAGATTGTGTTGGGCCATGTTGGTATATTTAAAGCTCTGGTGTTTGAGGCCCGGTTAAATGCGGAAGCTGAAAGCCAGCTGTTTGAAGCGGTGCAACGCAAAGCCTATGGCGAGATTGATCTCCTGCTGGATTGCAAAGTTCAGGACTCTGCGTTGAAACAGCAGTTTAAAGAACTCACACGCCTGAGTGGTGATGAGTCAGTTTTAGCTCGTGCCCAAAAAGCTTTCGCTGATGCCTCAGCAGCGGTTACAGCGGAGCTGAAAGACCTCAATGACATCGTGCACGGTGTCAACCGACGGCTTGGAGAGCTTGATCTGCATTTTGATCTTTGCGAGCTCCGCGGTTATGAGTACCACACGGGAATTGTGTTTGCCGCATATATCAACGAATACGGACGAGCAGTAGCCAAAGGCGGGCGGTATGATCAGCTTGGCAAAGCTTTTGGGCGCGCTAGGCCGGCTTCAGGATTTGACACAGATCTCAAAGTCCTNGCTCAGTTAAGCGGGAAAGAATTTGCGCGACCCAAAGGTATTCTTGCTCCAGACTCTGATGAGTCCNCGCTGGCACAGAAGATCNCTGATTTGCGCAGCCAGGGTGAAAAAGTCGTGACTCTGCTCGGAACCGAAAACGTAGCAAACATTGACGCAANTGANATGCACTGTGATCGCAGATTGATCAAGCGCGGCGCAGCGTGGATGGTTGAATAAAAACCGGTCGGGCTAGAAAATNCAGTGGCAGATTTCAACACGACCCTAAGTGCTAGGGAAGCAAGTCGGACATCTCATGGCAAAATCAGTCGTAGTACTCGGAACCCAATGGGGCGACGAAGGCAAAGGCAAGATAGTTGATCTGCTAACCGATCAGGTGCAGGCAGTTGCTCGCTTCCAAGGTGGCCATAATGCAGGCCATACGTTGGTAATAGAGGGAAAAAAAACCGTTCTTCACCTCTTACCTTCAGGCGTTTTGCGAGATGGGGTTGAATGCCTAATCTGTAATGGCGTCGTCCTGAGCCTTGAGGCTCTGCTCAAAGAGATAGCTGAACTTGAATCCTGTTCGGTTCCCGTTCGTTCCCGACTACGGATTTCCGGAGCTTGCCCACTGATCTTGCCATTTCATACCAAGCTTGATCAGGCGCGTGAAGCCCAACGCGGCAATAAAAAAATTGGAACAACCGGTCGTGGTATCGGCCCTGCCTATGAAGACAAAGTGGCGCGGAGGGGCATCAGGCTGGCTGAGGCGCTTGACCCAGAGCGTTTCAGAGAGAAGTTGTCGGGTTTGGTTGAATACCATAATTTCTGGTTCGAAAATTATTTCGAAATAGAGGGTGTTGATCTTGAGGAGACCTACGAGTCGTCCCTGGCCGCGGTTGAAAGTATTCGTCCGATGATTGGCGACACCATTGAGATACTTCATGCTCATCGAAAGGCCGGCAACAATATTTTATTTGAAGGGGCGCAGGGGTCATTACTCGATATTGATCATGGCACTTATCCATTTGTCACCTCGTCAAATACCACAGCCGGCGGTACAGCAACCGGAAGTGGCTACGGCCCTCTGTACTTGGATTACATTCTTGGAATTACCAAGGCCTATACGACCAGAGTCGGGTCTGGACCGTTTCCCACCGAACTGTTTGATGAAATCGGACAACACCTGGCCACCGTAGGTCATGAGAAGGGCGCCACGACTGGCCGGGACCGACGTTGCGGTTGGTTTGATGCTGCTGCGGTAAAGCTGGCGATGCGTATTAACAGCNTGTCCGGCATTTGCCTGACTAAGCTTGATGTGCTGGATGGTCTAGAAACAGTTCGGGTTTGTGTTGGGTATGAGGGAGTGGNCGCTATGTCCGNCAGCCTGATGGACTGCGCCAGCTTTGAAAACCTAAAGCCAATTTATGTAGATTTGCCGGGATGGTCTGAGACGACAGTCGGTGTGAAACAATTGNAGGACCTGCCNGCCAATGCCCGAGCCTATATTCGATTTATCGAGGAAACCATCGAGGTCCCTATTGATGTCATTTCGACGGGCCCGGANCGGGAAGAAACCATCACCTTAAGACATCCTTTTGAGGTCTGAGCCTTACCGGGCGGGCCACAGGCAGGCCGCGCCCCGCGCTCCGCTGGCATCGCCGAAGCTCGGAGGCAATAAGCGCGTAGTCATGGCGTCAGTAAAAACATAATCTGACATCAGCGCAGGGACCCTCTCATATAGCAGTGGGATATTGGACAGCCCACCACCAAGCACAATNACGTCGGGATCCAAAAGATTTACCACCGTGGACAGGCACTGCGCTAACTGNGCGCAATAGACCTCAAGCGTTCCCCTTGCTGANGCGTCCGATGCGGCAGCCTTCGCGATTTCCATGGCGCTCAAAGATTGCTTNGATCTTTCCTTGTGCGTCTGAGTCATACCGCTGCCTGACAGAACAGTTTCGATGCAATTAAACCGTCCNCAGTAACACTTGCGCTCGTCCTCCATNAGCTGAATAACTGAGCTGGGGACGGGATTATGCCCCCATTCNCCGGCGATACTGTTCGGTCCCGTTAAGAGCTCCTGATTGATGACGACACCACCGCCGGTACCCGTGCCGAGTATNGCGCCAAAGACAGANTGCGCGCCGGTTCCCGCACCATGATGCGCTTCCGACAGCGCGAAGCAATTCGCGTCATTTTCGAGACGGATGTCANAGCCGAGTTGAGCTTCTATGTCTGTTTTCAGCGTCCGGCCATTCAGGCTGATGNNNTTGCAATTNTTAATGGTGTTTGAAGTNAGGCTGAGACAACCGGGCGTCCCGATGCCNACCGACAGTCTGGATGCNGCTCTGCTTTGCAGCCCAGACACGACCNCTNTTATGGCGTCCAAAATCTGCTTATATTCCTGANCGGGCGTGGGGATGCGTATTTTTTCAACGACGACGCCGGCCTGATCAAGAATGATCCCTTCAATTTTCGTCCCTCCGAGATCAATTCCGATTCTCATCAGTCTTTCTTTTGCCTATATGTCCTTGAGCGCCTCCTACAGGGTAGTGTCGCTGTGTCACCTGAGCCCCGAGTCTTGCATAGTAGTTTAAAGTCTCTACAATCGACCGTCCGTCAGAAATGATGAGTCATTGCTGAGCGAATGGAAAGATCCAAACGAAATATTCGGTGTAATAAGTAAACATGACCCGCGCTCGCTCACAGCAAATTTCTTTGTCTGAAACTCCCTACTACCATTGCATCTCTCGATGCGTGAGGCGTGCTTATCTGTGCGGAGATGACCCGGTGAGTGGTAGGAATTTTGACCATCGCAAGCGTTGGTTAGTGGTTCGCATTAAGGAGTTGGCAGAAAATTTCGCGATTGACGTCTGTGCGTATGCTGTCATGAGCAATCATTATCATCTGGTGCTGCACGTGAATCAGGATCAGCTGGGGCAATGGTCAGACGAAGAAGTGACCAGACGCTGGACCGCTATTTTTCCCAACAACGGCAAACTAGTTGAAACACTACACCTAAACCGCAAATCAAAAGCAGCTCAGAAGCAACTTCGGGTCAGACTTGAAGAGTGGCGGACGCGGTTGGGCGATATCAGCTGGTTTATGAGATGCCTGAATGAATCAGTTGCCCGGCGCGCGAACCGGGAGGATGAATGTACCGGCAGGTTCTGGGAAGGACGTTTTAAGAGTCAGGCTCTGCTTGATGAAAAGGCGCTGGTTACTTGCATGGCCTATGTGGATCTGAATCCAATCAGAGCTGGCATTTCGGACTCCTTGGAAAACAGTGACTTCACTTCTATCCAGGAACGCCTGATTGTAGAGGCCAAGAAAGTGAAAAATCGTAGCTACCGACAACACAGATTGCTTACGCGCCGGGCTGCGAAGCATTTGGCGGGGAGACAGGCCGCGAGGCGGCAATCGGAATTGTTTATCATCAACGAAATGCCGGGATGTGCTGGTGAAAGGCTCCCGATCTCCCAACGGAGCTATGTCGAAGTGCTGACAAGTACTGCAAAGGCGTTGGCCATGCCGCCGTCTGAAAAAGAAAAAGCCCTGGCGTTTCTGCGGGACAGACCAGGTGTACTGCCGGAAATCGGAATCGTTCCAGAGTCATGGCTGGATGCGGTTCGGAACTTCAATCGTTATTATGCGCAAGCAGCGGGCAGCGAAACTTCGCTCATAAATTTTCACCAGCATCGTATGAAATTCGGTGAGAAGTTAAAGCATCCCGATAAATGGATCCGGGGACTAATACCTGCCCGACACCTGTTCGGCAGCGTAGGTTGATTTCAATCGCGAAACACTAGACGCAGTCGCTGACCCAATACCAGCCCCTAATCATGAAGTTTTTAGGCTTGAGTCCTGATCGCCCAAATGTGGCGGTTTGCTATGGTGGTTGGTGAGCTAACTAGAAAATTTCGAACTTTTTACACCGTATTCAAAGGGCAAACTGAAGGCTCGGTAAGCGATGTAGCTTTACGCATGCCCAAACAAATCAATAAACACCCATGTTATATTACATGGATGTCCTTACAACGACCAATACGCTTTTCGATCTCTGTGCTTATAAGTCTCAGAATTAATTACGTTATTTTTTTACACAACGTTGTGTCCCTGCGCGCGATTCAGATATCTACTACATATTGTTTGACTTAATATTACTTCCGCTATATGTTGCGCTTGACGTTGATCTGAATTCGACCTTGCTTGCACACACTGCCGACTTTAGATCTTCAGCGTAAGAAGAAAAGAACAAGCAGCGCTTTCATTGCCCACCTCCCCGGGTGCGCACCAAGAGACTGGGAAATACAAGGTATGTCGAAACCTGCAGAAGTCATCACTAGCGAATCGCACGATTTATTGCCGGACGAGGGCGTCGACGGCGACAAACTTTTTCTGCGCCAGCTGAAGGAAGAGGAAATTCGCGCCAAGTTAGAAGAGTTCGCGCGAGAGTTGGCTCAATTGCAGGCGGAGCGCGTTTGACACTGATCTGTTGCCTTCTGGCGCTGTTTCTGGTCAACAGTCCGGATGCATTCCTGATAGCCCGGTCTGCGCGCTAATCAGGTCAATTTTTCTCAAAACCCCAATGATAAAGCTCATCCCACTCTTTGCTTTCCTGGTAATCACTGCAACCCTCGCCGCCTGTGAGTNTGCGATGCCGCACTCTCCTATCCTCNGCTCTGAACCTGAGGAGGGTGCNGTACTCATTCGAGCACCGCGNACTTTGCGNCTCTTTTTTGAAGGTCTTCCGGATGTTGATCGNAGCTCTCTGCGACTGTTGGGCCCGAACGGTGAGCATCAGTTGAGGGGATTGCACACCATGGCCGCTGACGATCTCATGATCGAGATACTCGATCCAGTAACGCCAGGCGATTACACCGTCGAGTGGACGACGGTAATCGTGAATAACCCTACAGTCTATTCAGACACGTTTGATTTTACAGTGGAAGATAGGCCCTGACTCCCACTTAAGATTCTTTCCAGATGTTCCGCCAGGGCGCGACCGCTGGCAAACGCATCNTCTGCTCTGTTACCTGAACACCAATCACCAACTGCTGCTAGCCGGTTTTCCTCGTCGACCAGAAACTTTTTGCCGATGGCTTTTTCTACTTTGGCGTAACGCCATCGCTGCAGATCAATCTCCTGTATCGACAGTAAATTAGGATCGATAAGTTGATTGAGCGCAGCCAGAAGTTGGTTTTCAATAACAGTTGGCTCTTCATCAATGTGAGCCCTGGCCCACTCGTTGCTGCTGTGCACAACCAGACNANAGCGTGCGCTACGNGCTGGNTTGCTGTTGTTGATCGCCAACCAGGAGATCGGTGATTGTTGGGCAACNGCCGCTTCAAAATTCAATTGGGGACGATCTTTGAGGGCGATCATCAANGCGAAACAAGGTGACATCTGTGCTTCTTTAACTGAGCTGTGCTCGATAAACTTGGCACCAAACANCATGTCAACTTGCGGTGCCGGAATTGCAGANACCACCCAATCAAACACCCCAAGCTCAGAACAATTTTCGTCTTTNAGCTGCCAGCGATTCCCANACTGGCTAATTCCNCGCACTCGCGTAGAGTAAGAAATAGCCAACCCGCGGGCTAGCCGTTTNGGAAACGCTGTCATACTTGGTGCGCCCACGTAATGGGGCTCGAACCAAGTTCGTTTAAAAGTCTCTGAGTCTGGCGCGAGNGTCACAAGTTTGGGCTGCCATTCAGAGACTACTGACTGAAAGTCATCGTCTTTCAGCAAAGACTTGAGTGACTTGGAACGACAGGTGAAAAATTGCGCGCCATGGTCAAACTCGTAATCTGCCGCCCGTCGCGTGGCGAGACGTCCCCCAACGCCACGGGATTTCTCAAACAGCTGTATATCAGCGAAGCGTCGCGAGGAATGAGCAAAGCTCAATCCCGACAGACCTGCCCCTATCACTGCGATGCGCATCGCCAAGGCCCTGAAGTTTCCTATCGGTTACGCTTGGATTAACGATGGATGAGTCATGTTAGATTGACTGGCGTGAGATGAGACAAATCGTCAGGTGTCTATAACATGAAATTANCCTCGGTCAGCCGGGAATATCCGGCAGGCACCGGCACNGGTGGAATCTGGAAGGTTNTTATTTCTCTGGAAGAACGGCTAATGCCTATCAGCACACGCTCGGCACTGTCATCCCAGACGATAGCCTGCCCCTCTATGTCCACCGAGATGGTCGCTACATGAATGAGCTTGGGTCCCATGCGGGGGGCGGCCAGGACATAAACTTCTGGCTTATCGTGGCCGCTAAGATACAGCAACCCATCAGCACCCAAGGCACCGCCCGATGCGGCATAGGGTTGCACCTGGCGGGTGATCGAATCCGGTATCATCCATCCGCCTAGTCGACGCCACCGGTGATCGTAGCGGTNAATCGTGGCGAAACGATGGTCTTTGAAGTCGGTACCNCCCTGTCCATCGTAATGGGCGAAGCCCGCCAACCAGCCGTCGCCNAGCCGGTCGAACCAGGTCAAAGAGCCTTCGTCCATAATGCCTAAANNCAATGAGCGGGTGTGCTGAAGGGAANCAGAAGCAAAGACTTCAACAGAGCTGGCCATGGGTAGCTCCGGGAAATTGGAGTTNGCACAATAGAGTTGGGCCTTTTCAGCGAAGCAGCTGTTGAGATGGCCGATTGCGCCCCCCCGGATTCCCTCCCATCTGGCTACTAAAGAACCGCCGGCTTTCTCATATTTGGCAATGGTGGAATTATCGATTGCGTACAGATGTTGCCTGTCAGCAGCGGCGCCCTGTCTGGCNTCTTCCGCNTGNTAAACATCCAGGAAGACAGCCTGCAGCTGCTGTACCGCNGGGACCTCCGCTTCAGCTTCTGTCNGGGCTCGTGGGAATACGAGGNTAAAGCTGAGCAGCACGAGTAAGGTTACCAGTACCTTCATTGGTTTCATGTCTCTCTCCAGGTTGNNGGCAAACGAGCCGATAACTCTGTCATTCTGAACAAATTCCGTGGAAGTTGACAGAGATGGCTCTGGTAGTTAGAGTTCNGCCCCTTATTTGCATGGCCTATCGGCCCGGCAGTCCGCAATTACAGTGTGCCTTGCACTGAGCCTTGCCCAGGTGGCGGAATTGGTAGACGCGCTAGCTTCAGGTGCTAGTGTTCTTTGGGACGTGGGAGTTCAAGTCTCCCCCTGGGCACCACTACTAATAATCAGCACCCTCCAGGCCCTAATCTGGTTTCAGAGTAAACATAATTGAAAAACGAGGGCACCACTTTTGAATGTTCTTATAATTAGGCTCTTGGGACTTGGTGATGTTGCAAATATTCTTATACCTGCAGCCAGGATGATCAAGGCGAGAGACCCCTCGAACACTATTGACGTGTTGACTTTTGGTGCCGGAGTTGAGCTTGCTGATCTTTGCCCGGAGATCAGTGACGTCCTTGCAGTTGGCAAGGAGCAGTGGCCCGATGATCCTTTAAAAGCAATAACTAGCTTTTCTTCGCTCGCATTCTTTTTGGCACAAAGAGAATATGATCACATTTACTGTTTAGATACCTGGTTCATGCCATGCTTCTTAGCGACTTATCTGCGAGAGATTGGATTAAACGTTCAAGGGAATTTTGTTTCAAAAAGCACTGTAGAAGTTACCCAGAATATAATTACGGGAAGCGCTGATCCATCCTATTTTCAAGGAACAAATTACTTAGAAAGCACATTCGAAAATATGGGATGCTGGAAAGGGGAGTGGTGGGACACTTTTACGGAATTTGAAAATTATGCGCGCTTTTTCCTCCTTCATTGTTGCTCTCTGCAGGGTGAATACGATATGACGCTTGATGTCGAGGCAGATACAACTTTGTCTGAACTGGCCCTAGGTAAAAAAATTGTTGCAGTCAGCCATGTTGGCAGTGGTAAAAATAAAGAATATACGAATCACGTCGAATTGATGAAATCCTTGGAGAAATCTGGCTTTCATGTCTGGTCTCGTTTTGATGGTTCTCAGCATATACTGAAAACCCTGCAGATGTTGCGTTCAACTGATTTAGTGGTAACCGTAGCGACATCCACACAATGGTTGGCCCAAGCCGTAGGAACGCCATCTCTAGTGATACCAGGTTGTCTACCCCCGAATGTTCTCGGCGCCGAGTTATGCGTTGAAAACACTGCCAAATGCCAATATTGCGTTAAAGAACCATGCGCTGAAAACAAAGATTATGAGTGTATGAGGGTTGATCCAGCTCTTTTGGTAGATAGTTGTTTAGAGTATTTGGAACAAATGACAGACTGACTTTGCATTTTTGCTGCCCATAAATCGCACAAAAGCTATGGCTTACAGTCCATGTCGCTTTTTAGACATGTCCAGGTATGGGTTACATAAAACGGTAACAACGAGGTGAGGCAGTTAGATACCCGGCTCATCAGGATGAAAGGTTGCCTATGTCAAGTACTCACCCAGCAGGGGCAATTTTCATCTAACACTCCTAAACTAGAATCAAAGTATTGTTTACCAGTACCACCTTCAAAACCAGATAGAAGCGGTCGTGGGGCTTTCCCTGCTATCAATTTTTCATTAAGGAGGTGAAATACAAAGTATTCAGCGGCGGCCTTAATATCGTCAGCTTTTTGATATGCTGGGATGAGGCTTTCTTGACAAAACTTTTTTGTCGTGTAGTAGAAACGAATATCGGCCCACTGCTGTAATGACCCGCCCTCACCCAAGTGTCGCCAAAAAATACTTTGGAGTTTATTGTGATTAATCATGTTTATTATTGATTCAAAATTTCGGCAATACACTTTGCCGGTACACTTAAAAAAACTATCCTCAGTTTCTAAAGTAATTGAATTTTCTAAAGCAAAACTCAGTAGCTCTCCCTCTCCGTATCCTTTGCCTTTTAATCTTAGTTGTTGTTCGTCTTGGTAGTAAGAGATTTGCTCGACATCAACATTAATCTGTTTTAGAAGCGACACTTCGTTACCGTCAAGAAGAGTTCCGCCAGTGGCATCAGCAATAACAATTTTTTCTATCCCTTGTGCTGCCCAGAAAAATACTGATGCTTTTGCAGTTACACATCGAATAGCTGCATCGGTCATCTGTAAAAAAGGAACACCCTTTGGTGGTTGATTAGCTGTTGTGATTAAAACAGTCGAGCTCACTTTAATTTATTACCTTTTTNATTGCGCNAATAAAACTAAGAGAGTGATCACCTTGGAGTTNATTTCCGAAGACATCTGCTTCTCTATCCAATAATCTGATCTCACAGAGTAACTAGTTTGGAGGTAATTTTGCAGAGGAAAGCCATTTTTTAATTATCTTTAAGCAGGTTTGCTCTGATACTATATTTATTGGAGCAGGTCTTCGCCCCCCTCTCACCTGGTTCCGGCCATCCATGATAGTAAAGAGAAAGTCATAATTCTGTAGCACGCTTTTGGTTGGAAACAGCGGGGTGAAGTAAGATGTAGGTATTATTACAGCTTCCACTCAATTAACTGTATATATCAGCATCTTAGGATCAAATAATAATGATTCTCCTGGGCGCAACTCTCTCTGATCTTTTTCACAGAGCATTTTACTGAGATTCCATAGCTGCAGNATTAACAGTAAAGGCGCGCCGGCTGCTCGTTGATTCATTGCAAGATCCCGCTTCATCCGCTGCGAAACTGGGTTTTGTTGATTTGTCTCATGCTACGGCCCGAGAATTCAAGCCTATGCCACAACCTACCAAAAAAAGCACCCGCAAGCGTGGCGGTGTCAGCTCTGATCGTGATCCTTTCTCCAAGCGAGAGGCCGGGAAGTATGAGAAGCCCATACCCAGCAGAGAATTCATACTCGAGAAACTTGAGGAAGCGGGAACACCCGTGCAGCTCGATGAGTTATTTATGCTGCTTAAGCTGCGTGATGCAGATCAGCATGAAGCCTTAAGGCGACGACTTATTGCGATGTCTCGGGATGGCCAGCTCATCAGCAATCGAAAAGGCGCGTTTGGCTTGACATCTCATATGGATCTGAAACCCGGCTCAGTNATCGGCAAGAAAGATGGCTATGGCTTTTTTGAACCGGAAGATGGGTCTGAGGANTTTTATTTAAGCGCGAAGGAAATGGCCAGTCTGTTTGACGGAGATCGGGTCATGGCCAGGGTGACCGGCATTGATAGCCGCGGACGCAAGGAAGGATCCGTTGTTGAAATTCTCGAACGCCGCCNTGAGGAGATCGTGGGACGCTATTACGAGGAGTCGGGTTTTGGCATGGTCGTGCCTGACAGTAAACGGATTCCCCATGAACTCATCATTCCTGATAAACACCGGCACGGCGCTACTGACGGACAGTTCGTGGTCGCGCGGATCACCGACTATCCCTCCAAGCGTCGGAAGGCACTGGCCGAGGTCACCGAAATACTCGGTGATGTCGCGACACCGGGGGTCGAGATCGCCATTGCNTTGCGAAGTTTTGAAATCCCTCACCTTTGGTCGGCAGCAGTAAAAANACAAACCAGAGCGCTCAGCCAGGAGGTGTCTGCTGAAGACACTATTGGGCGGTTTGATTTGCGTGATCTTCAGTTCGTTACCATTGATGGCGATGATGCGAAGGACTTTGATGATGCCGTGTATGCAGAGAGGGCCCGCCACGGAGGNTGGACACTCTATGTCGCGATTGCCGATGTGTCCCACTATGTGAAGCCCGGGTCCGCGCTGGATGCTGAAGCCAGCAATCGCGGCACGTCGGTGTATTTTCCNGGCCACGTGGTTCCCATGCTGCCCGAAAAGCTGTCGAATGGGCTGTGTTCTCTGAAGCCGCAAACAGACCGAATGGCCATGGTCAGCGAAATGCGTATCTCNGCAGACGGGGAATTGGAGGCTTATCGGTTCTATGAGGCNGTCATTTATTCACATGCCAGACTGACGTATGCGAATGTGGCGGCGATGCTTCAGCNTGCGGATACCGCATCCGAATTGAGGCTCCAGGACAAACTGCGCCAGCGGCACGCCCGCCTNACTGAACCGCTCGACNCGCTCTATGCGCTTTTTCGCAGCCTGCGGCTAGGCCGGGAGCGCNGTGGCGCGATGGATTTCGATTCCATTGAAACACGGATGGTTTTCGGGAAAGACAGGAAGATCAGAGAGATTGTGCCGGTGGTGCGAAATGATGCACATCGTCTGATTGAGGAATGCATGCTTTGCGCAAACGTTGCGGCAGCAGATCTTCTTGGAAATGCTAAGCTGCCGGCGCTTTACCGGATACATGAAGGCCCGAACCAGGACAAATTAGACACCTTGCGCGATTTTCTGAGTGAAATGGGNCTCTATTTGGGCGGAGGAGACANGCCGACAACGGGTGATTATCAAACAGTNCTCCAGCAGATCGCGGAGNGGCCTGATCGGCATTNACTGCAGACACAGTTGATCAGATCCATGATGCAGGCGGTTTACAGCCCGGAGAATTGTGGTCACTTCGGTCTGAATTTCTCCAAATACACACACTTTACCTCCCCGATTCGTCGTTATCCTGACTTGCTCGTTCATCGAGCTATTCGGTTCCTCATACACAACAGGAAATCCGTGTCGCTGAAGGCCCATCCTGAGCAGAAGACCTTATCGAGATCGGACGTCTATCCCTATGAGTTTGCCGAACTAGATCGACTGGGAGAGCTGTGTTCATCAGCTGAAAGGCGGGCGGATGCTGCCAGTTACAGCGTTGCGGACTGGCTTAAATGCGAGTACATGCAAAACCGTGTTGGTGACGAATTNAGTGGCACGATAACTTCNGTGGCCAGTTTTGGCTTGTTTATCGAGCTCAGTGACTATTNTGTGGAGGGNTTGGTTCACATCACCGAGTTGAGTAACGACTACTACCACTTCGATCCNGTGCGTCACCTGCTGNAGGGTGAGCGCTCTGGCCTGACCTACCAGCTGGGAGACAGCGTTACGGTTCGCCTTGTCAGAGTGGATTTGGAAGAAAAAAAGATCGANCTGCAGATGGTTGGCAGCAGAAGATCGAGGTCTTCTAAAGGACGATTGCGCGAGGCGCTNAAGGCTGGCAAAGTCGGTACCAAGACAAAGACAAAGAAAGATCAGGGTAAACAGCGCNCAACGGGCGGCAAGGATTCAGCTGACAAGCGCAGCGGATTTGGTAAATCAGTGCGCACAACGTCGGAAAAGCCAGCAAAGACTGCTGAGAAGAGAAANGCGAAAAAACAGGCAGCTTCGGCGACTGTGCGCAAGAAAGCAGCCACCCGAGGAGCTGCAAAGCGGCAAGCCGGTGATGGTCAGCCTGGCAAAATGGCGAGAAGAAATGCTGCTAACAAGAAAACCCGCACACGGAAATCGCGCTGAGGCGCACTTGCATGACTATGTCTGAGAGTAACTGGGTTACCGGTATTAACGCCGTTTTGGAATTACTGAAACAAAACCCACAGTCCGCCAGACGCGTTTTGCTGAAGCGTAATCGCGAAGACAATCGCCTTAATACAGTGCGCAATCTCGCCAAAGCCAGTGAGATTGAACTTGTCGAGCTGGATGCAAAGGAGCTCTATCGCGAGTATTCGCAAGTGCATCAGGGTGTTGCGGTCGAACTGGCAGGAGCGGAGCGAAGCCCCGGTCAGGGAGGGTGGGAAGAATTCCTGGCGCAGCTTGAGGGGCTCGATGCGCCGCCTTTATTGCTGGTACTGGATGGAATCACTGATCCTCACAATCTAGGTGCCTGTCTGCGGTCGGCGGATGCAGCAGGGGTAAACGCAGTCATCATTCCCAAAGACAAGGCGGTCGGGGTCAATGCAACCGTTCGAAGAGTGGCCAGCGGCGCAGCCGATACGGTCGAGCTTTTTGTGGTCTCAAACCTCTCGCGAGCGCTGACGCAGTTAAAAGAGCAGGGGGTGTGGCTGGTTGGTACGGACGACAACGCCGGTTCGGGCTTGTATGAACAATATTTACGTGGTGCTGTTGCCCTGGTTATGGGGTCTGAAGGCCGTGGACTGCG
>NZJB01000038.1 GCA_002691885.1 Gammaproteobacteria bacterium | reverse complement strand
AGGCCTCGAGGGAGAGGCACTGATAGAGACAATCTCCAAGGGCGCGGCGGGCTCCTGGCAGATGGAAAATCGATATCAGACGATGCTGCAGGGTCAGTATGAATTTGGTTTTGCTGTCGACTGGATGCGAAAAGATCTTGGAATAGCCCTGGCTGAGGCTGCTGAGAACGGAGCAGAATTACCCGTCACTGCCCTGGTAGATAGCTTCTACCAAGAGGTTCAGACGGCTGGCGGTGGTCGCTGGGATACTTCTAGCTTGCTGACCCGTTACACGCGGCAGAAGTAAGCCTCACGGAGTTCTTCCATATGCGATCAAGCCACACCGTCGTGCGGTGAGCGCCGGCCAGTTCTATTGATTATTCTGAGGCAAAGCTCTACTTTAACGCTTTCCATGACTGTTCCGGAAGGCGAAGTATGAATATAAAAGAGCGATTCTTATCCACGGCCCTGACAGCGGCGTGCTGTGTCGCACTACTGGACGGCGCCCAGGCGCAAACGGATTACGAGGTTCCCAGAACGGAATGGGGTCAGCCCGATCTACAAGGGGTATGGAATTTCAGTTCCAACACACCCATGCAGCGACCCACCAGCTACGGCACTCAAGAGTTTCTGACCGCAGAACAAATCGAGGAAGCGGTCGAGCGGCAGGCACGTAGGGCAGCTGCTGCCGATGCGGCTGCCGCGAAGCGCGTGGTCGATCCTGACGCTCCACCTGTTATAGATTATGTGCTTGGATATAATGACTTCTGGTTTGAAGTTGCTGGTCTTGGCGACACTGTCCGAACNTCGCANATNGTNTANCCNGANAATGGNCGNGTGCCTCCTGCNGTTGAAGGNGCGCCNAGNGCGTTTGGCGGCNTNGGNCCAGATATTCCNGGCTCTCGTCCNGTNCGGTANGNCGTCGGNGGGATTGNNAAGGANGGNCCGGAAGATAGNGGNCTNTCNGANCGNTGCATCGTNGGNTTNAACTCNGGNCCNCCNTTNGTNCCNAGNCTNTATAANAANAATATGCAGATTGTNCAGAANCGGGACACNGCCGTGATATTCACNGAGATGATCCATGACGCNCGGATTGTGCCCTTGGTTGNAGCANCCGCTCTNGATGANGACATTCGTCTCTGGTCGGGGGACTCCCGCGGTTGGTGGGAGGGGGACTCNTTGGTNGTNCAAACGCGAAATTTCAACGGGCATCGACAGACGTTCAACAGCACAGGCACCAACTACGAAATGGTGTTGACAGAGCGGTTTACCCGCACGGCCTACGATACTGTTAACTATGAATTCACAATCGACGATCCGACTACTTTTACTGACAAGATCACTGCGATTGTCCCGATGACTAAGCTGGCCGGACAGATCTATGAATATGCCTGTCACGAAGGTAACTATGGAATGGAGAATATTCTTCGGGGCGAACGCATGGCCGAACAGCGCGCTGGCGACGACAGCTAGGTCGATCAAACTTACATTAGGGAGAAAAGGTTTAGCAATGAATAATCTGAAATACAAAATGCTGAGCGCACTGGTATTGAGCCTGTTCGCTGCTAATGTNAGTGCTCAGTTGGATGAGTTCCCNAGGACGCCGTCAGGCAAGCCTGATTTCAGCGGAATCTGGCAGGCGATGACNAANGCGCACTTTGACATAGAGCCCCATGCTGCTGCCTACGGCCCTCATCCCGGCCAGATGGGTGCGCTCTCTGCTGTTCCGGGCAGTCAGGGTATCGTTGAGGGGGGGCGAATTCCTTACACCGAGCCTGCGCGGCGCCAGCGAGATGAAAATCGAATCGGTGCGATCAACAAAGATCCGCTGACCAAGTGTTACATGCCGGGCGTGCCTCGCGCCAACTACCTGCCATTTCCGTTCCAGATCGTGCAGTCGACGGACGTGATCCTGGTTGCCTATGAATTTGCGGAATCCAATCGGATACTGTATGTGGATCANCCCGAAATCCAGTCGCAGGTGGATGCATGGATGGGGCATTCGAATGCCGAGTGGGATGGGGATACGCTGGTAGTGAGAGTGACCGGTCAGATGCCTGATACCTGGTTCGACAGAGCCGGTAATCACCATAGCTGGGAGATGGTCGTTGAAGAGCGCTGGACGCCGATGGGCCCGAATCACGTGCAGTATGAGGCTACNATGACCGATTCGAATACCTTCACGCAACCCTGGAAGGTTAGCTTTCCGCTGTACCGCCATGTCGCAGAGAACTATCAACTGCTCGAGTTTAAGTGTGCCGAGTTCGCCGAAGAATATCTATACGGCGAGTGGCGCAAGGAGGGCACGCCAATTGGCAACCCTCCGCAGTAGNAGCATCCAAAAAACCCGGGCTGTGAACNCGGGTTTTTTTTGCCTGCTCTGGCGAGCACTCGACCACAAATTGGTTGCATATTGAATCACGAACCGGGGTTGGCTTGCTTGAGTTTCANAGAAAGCTCGCAATGTCGTCCAAAGATTTACGGCCAATTGCGGGAACCCTTGATCCTTCTGCNGGAAACCCAGTGACTAGGATCATAAAGGGCTTTTCCGTTGCCGGTCTGCCGACCAGTTCGTTCAGGAATTTCATAGGCGCGGGCGTATGGGTCAAGGTAGCCANCCCGGCGGAGTGCAAAGCTGTAATTAAGATGCCTGTCGCAATNCCCACAGATTCGCTGACGTAATAGTTTTTCACTTTGNCGTTGTTTTGGNCTTTGCTGAACTTCTCTGCGAAGATAATAATCAGGTACGGCGCGGTTTCAAGGAATGGCTTGCTGGCGTCAGTCCCAAGAGGAGCAAGGGCGTCCAGCCAGTCCTGTGGTGCCCTCGATGTATAAAAATCCCATTCTTCGGCTTCAGCCTCGAAGCGAATTTTCCGCTTGAGATCAGGATCACTGACCACTGAAAAATGCCAGGGTTGTCGATTGGCTCCACTNGGTGCCGTCCCCGCGGCGCGCAGGCAAATCTCTATCACCTCTCGCCGAACCGATTTGTCTGAAAATTCCCGCACGGATCTTCGTGTGCGGACACTTTCATAAAANTCGCTTGCAGATTGCATCATCTGCTCCGCCGGTTTGGATCGGAAGTGAAGAGGTTCTGTGATGATATCTTTATCTGTCATTTCGGTTCTTTCTCTCAAATAACCACCGAGCACTTTTCAGTGCCGTCGGATTTAATGCACCGTTAGGATCAGGCTGAGTCTTGGCAACTTAGCACTGCGCTGAGCGCTTTGACAATGGTGAGTTTGATCGATCAGAGTCACTGACTTACACTAGCCTTTCGGGAGATTCCGGCAAAGGTTTCAATTTATAACTTACTGATTAGATTGAGTTAATTATGCGCACGATCTTTACAACTACGNGGATGGCTCGAAAGTTCTCGGTAGGCTCGCTGGCCTTCCTGTTGGTTTGCAGTTTATCCGTGATTCATCCGTCCTTCGGAGCTGGAGGTCGTATTCCCGTTTATGCCAAAAACGGTATGGTCAGCAGCGCGTCCATGCTGGCATCAAAAGTGGGCGCCAGCACGCTTCAGGCCGGTGGGAATGCCGTGGACNCGGCGATCGCCACGGCGTTTGCGTTGGCCGTTACCTGGCCCTCAGCTGGAAACATCGGCGGTGGCGGGTTTCTTGTCTATTACGGTGACGATGGCATGGCGACGACTTTTGATTTCCGAGAAAAAGCGCCGATGGCCGCAACTGAGCGCATGTATCTGGGCCTCGACGGCAACGTGGTGAACAACTCCAATCATTTCGGCCCGCTTGCGGTCGGTGTGCCGGGCACGGTAGCAGGGCTATATCTGGCTCATCAGCGTTTGGGATCGATGGCTTGGTCGGACTTGGTGCAGCCTGCCGTGGAGCTCGCCCGCAACGGCATTCCGCTGACCTATTCTTTGCAAACGGGATTTGAAAGAAGCGCCAGCCGCTTGCGACAGTATCCGGCTTCTGCCCGAAAATTCTTCAAACCAGATGGCTCCGTCTACCGCCTGGGTGAGACCTGGGTGCAACNCGATTTGGCACATACCCTTGAANTGATCAGGGATCATGGTGCGGACGGCTTTTATCAGGGAGAAAATGCAAAGCGGTTTTCTGATTTTATGGAGGACATCGGCGGGCTGATCACAAAAGAGGATCTTGCAGCCTACGAGGCGAAAGAACGAGAGCCGATTCGTGGTAATTATCGGGGTTACGACATAGTTAGTATGCCGCCCCCCAGCTCCGGTGGCGTGGGAATTGTNCAAATGCTGAACATACTGGAGGGCTTCGATCTGGCTGCCATGGGACACAATTCTGCGGATTACCTGCATGTGTTGACAGAGTCCATGCGCAGGGCCTACTCCGATCGGGCGGAGCATCTTGGTGATCCTGACTTCAACGAGGCCATGCCGTTGGATCGCTTGCTCGACAAAGACTACGCGAGCNAACTGCGTGCCTCTATCGATATGACCCAAAAATCAGAAAGCAGACCTGAGTTGTTTGCTCAGGTTTATGAATCGGAAGAAACCACTCATTTTTCTGTTGTGGACAAAGACGGCAATATGGTGAGCCTGACTTACACGCTGGAATTCGGCTATGGTTCTGCCATCACCGTTGCGGGTGGAGGCTACCTGCTGAACAATGAGCTCGGCGATTTCAATGCAGTGCCCGGGGCAACNGATCTACGTGGTCAGATTGGCACGACGCCAAACCTGGTTGCTGCGGAAAAGCGGCCTCTCTCGAGCATGACGCCAACCATCGTTGCGCGTGATGGAAAGCCGCTCTTCGCAGTCGGCAGTCCGGGAGGCAAGACCATCATCAACACCACCATGCAGGTGATTNTGAATGTGATTGATCATGGTTTTAATATTGCCGAGGCCATTGAGGCTGGAAGAATTCACCATCAATGGCTGCCCGACATCACCAGTGTCGAATCCAATGCGCTCTCTGCCGACACCCTGAGTAGTTACCGGAATCGGGGCCACCAGACCAGGGAGCGTTCTTCCCAAGGGGCTGCTATGGGGGTGTACTACGATCGTGTTCAGGGACTCTTCCTCGGGGCGGCTGATTCACGGCGTGGAGATGGCGGGGCGGTGGGCTACTGAGGCCGGAATTCTATGGAAACAGCTGCTGCGGCATTAAGTCGATTTTCCCGGGCCCTCGACCGTGCTCTGATGCTCTGCATGCTTGCCTTGCCTCTGACTGCTGTCGGTCAGGCACAAACGGACGCGGAGCGGTTTGTCGGAGATTACACACTGATCAGTTATGTGACCTTCCCGGAGGCTGGACCGGCGGTCGACATGGAATATGTGGGCAGGCTGAGCTATGACAGGGCTGGCAATATGTCAGGTCTTGGAATGCCAAGCGGCCTGCCACAGCGTGAGCGCGAAGCTGGCAGCAGGCTGACCGGAGGGTTTGCCTATTGGGGCAAGGTCACGGTAGATGACGAAAAGAAAGTTGTAATCCATCACGTAGAGGGATCACCCCTCATGCCCAGTTGGGTTGGTGGGGATAATGTCCGCTTCTATGAGTTTGAAGGTGACCTTCTGCGACTTTCGTTAAAAAACGCTTCAGGCCGTACGACGGCTACCCTGACCTGGCGAAGGCTNTAANGCATCGTGGATGCCCTGCCTTTGCCTGAAATGGGATCGNTAACAAATGCTCTGCAGTCAGCGACGGATATTCCGTGAGTAAGCCTTGATCAATGATTCGCTAACTACCCTACGGCGTCGATTACGAGACAACTTTCGCGGCGAAGTCTTGTTTGATGCGTTCAGTCGAGGCAGGTACAGCACCGACGCCTCGATTTATCAGTTAACGCCCCTTGGCGTCGTCATTCCCGATGGAGATGAGGATGTAGAAGTTGCGGTGCAGCTCGCTTCTGAATATGGGGTGCCTGTACTGCCCAGAGGAGGCGGGACCTCACAGAATGGCCAGACAGTTGGCGAGGCACTTGTTCTTGATACCACTCGTCATCTCAATCACTTACTGACATTCGATCCGAAGGNANGTACCGCATGTGTCCAGCCAGGCATGGTGCTGGATCATCTCAATCGTTTCCTCAAGCCTCATGGATTGTTCTANCCGGTTGATGTCTCCACGGCAAATCGCGCGACCATAGGCGGCATGACCGGGAATAACAGCTGCGGGGCTCGCTCGATTCGTTATGGCAATATGGTGCACAACGTGCGTAGCGTCGAGGCCCTGCTCGCTGATGGCAGTAAGGTTCATTTCGGGCCATCAAATGGCAGTGTGCTGACGCCTGCCATTCCAGACTATCTACTGGAAGGGCTCTTGGATCTGGGCAAACGCGAGGCCGAGGAAATTACCAATCGATTCCCCGATCTGCTGCGAAGAGTGGGCGGCTACAATATTGACGCGCTGATTCAGAAACAGCCTAATTTTGGCCACCTTCTAGTAGGCTCTGAAGGCACGCTGGCTTTCTTTCAGCGTATTCATCTCGATCTGCANCCTCTCCCGTCNCATAAGGTTCTCGGGATCTGCCACTTTCCGAGTTTTTATGCGGCAATGGATTGCACGCAGCACATTGTGAAACTCAATCCGGCGGCGGTTGAACTGGTTGATCGCACGATGATTGATCTGGCGCGGGACATTCCTNTGTTTGCACCAACGGTCGAGCGCTTTGTAAAGGGAGAGCCGCAGGCGCTCTTGCTGGTTGAATTTGCCGGTGCAAATCTGGCTGAACAGCGACAGTGTCTTCGTCAACTAAGTGAGTTGATGGGAGATCTGGGGTTCCCTGATGCCGTGGTCGAAGCCACTGATACCGAATTTCAAGCCGCAGTCTGGGAAGTACGAAAATCAGGCTTAAATATCATGATGTCGATGAAAAGCGATGGGAAACCTGTCTCCTTTATCGAAGACTGCGCGGTGCGTCTTGAAGATCTTGCCGAATACACTCGCCGACTGACTGAGATTTTCGAAAAGCATGGCACTTCAGGGACGTTTTATGCGCACGCATCCGTAGGCTGTTTGCACGTCAGACCTATCCTCAATATGAAGGAAGGAGACGGCGCAACAAAGATGCGGGAGATTGTTGAAGAGACTCTCGAGATGGTGCGCCAATACAAGGGCTCTCATTCAGGAGAGCATGGAGATGGGATCTCCCGCTCCGAATTTCATCGCTCGATGTTTGGTGATCGAATGGTGAGTAATTTTGAGGAAATAAAGCAGTTCTTTGATCCGCGCGGACTCTTCAATCCCGGGAAAATTGTCCATCCCTATAAAATGGACGATCGAAAACTCATGCGCTACCCGCCCGGCTATAAACCCATCGCCGTTGATACTCAGCTAGACTGGTCAGCCTGGCATGGCTTTGATCGTGCGACTGAGATGTGCAATAACAATGGTGCCTGCAGAAAGGCGCACGATGGCTCCATGTGCCCCTCCTACCGGATCACCGGTGANGAGCAGCATCTGACACGAGGGCGGGCAAATAGTCTGCGTCTGGCNTTGACTGGTCAGCTGGGCGAGGGCGCCTTTACTTCAGAGCAAATGTATGGCGCCATGCAGCTTTGCGTTGGCTGTAAGGCATGCAAGCGCGAATGTCCGACAGGGGTCGATATGGCCCGGATGAAAACCGAGTTTTTATATCACTACCGTTCGCGTCACGGCCTGCCACTCAGAGAGAGGTTGTTTGCCTATCTCCCTCGCTACGTGCATAAGATCAAATTTCTGTCGCCTTTGCTGAATTTGCGAGATCGTATTCCCGGACTGCCAACACTCTCTGAAAAACTGCTGGGTTTATCAGCGCGTCGTAAACTTCCTACTTGGCGAACCGACCACTTTCGACACTCGGGCCATCATCCGCAAGCGGAGTCAACCATAAAAGAGGTGGTCTTGCTTGTAGATACCTTTAATGGGTGTTTTGAAACGGAAAATGCAGATGCCGCGGTGTCGGTGTTAACTGCAGCCGGATATCGCGTTCATGTACCCGAAGCACCGGATGGGCCGCGTCCGCTTTGTTGTGGTCGTACGTTTATCAGTAACGGGCTTCTTGATGAGGCGAAAACCGAAGTTCGGCGGACAATCGCGTCGCTCTGGCCCTTTGTAGAGCGGGGCGTTCCTGTTATCGGATTGGAGCCTTCCTGCCTGCTTACGNTACGAGANGAATATCANGCACTGCTACCGGGTGAGCAGTCTGATGGGCTGGCGAAAAACACGTGGCTGCTTGAGGAATTCCTGCTCAGGGAAATGCAGGCAGAAAGACTGGATCTGAAGCTGAGGCCTCTGGCCCAGTCAAAGGTGATGGTTCACGGGCACTGTCATCAAAAGGCGTTCGGTGCGCTTACATCAGTCGAGCAAATCCTGGCGCTGGTTCCGGGGCTAGAAGTGGAAATGATCGACTCTTCCTGTTGTGGTATGGCTGGGTCTTTTGGCTTTGAGGCNGAACATTATGACGCCAGCATGGCNATGGCTGAGTTAAGTCTGTTGCCNGCTCTNGAGAAAGTNGATGCAGCCACGCTGGTGGTAGCCGATGGCACCAGCTGCCGGAGTCAAATTTTGCATGGAGCAGGTCACCNAGCTCTGCATGTTGCCAGAGTCCTGCAAATGGCGCTGGACAGTTGAGCGCACGTCAGACAAGCCCGAGTCCCCACATCAAACACACAGTGATAAAGGAGACGATGCCCCCCATTAGGGTTGCACCGCCATAGCTGAACACGGCGTCGGTTACGCTGAGCTTCGAAAGAGACGTACAGACCCAAAAATAACTGCTGTTCACGTACTTGATAATGACGGAACCNCTCGCTCCTGCCAGCATGGCCGCTTCCGGTGATAGAGCGAGATTACCAAGCATCGGAGAGACCAGCGATGCAGCGGTTATAACTCCTACGGTTGTTGAGCCGGTAATCATATTGCCAATAATGCCTATGACGAAAGGCAACAAAATAGCTGGCAGACCATAGTCACTAAAGAATGCGGCGATGAAGTCTACCGCCGGCGTTCCTCTCAGAATCGCACTGAGCGATCCNCCGAGGCCTGTCACCACGAGAATCATGGCAGAGGTTTTCAGGGCAGCTTCTACCCAGGCATCTTTGGCATTTTCGCGATCTTTCGGGTTCTTAATATTGCGAAACGCCAGCCACACCCCGAAGGACAGGGCCATCACTGGCCATCCCAGGTACAGAAATACCGTACGCAACATATGTCCGTCAGGAAACGCCAGCGTCACGACGCTCTGCGCACCAATCAACAGAATGGGAACTACGATTGGTAAATAGGAGCNCAAGGTGCTTGGCAACTCCTGCGGACCGTTCTGGTCAAGGTCATCGACGGTGACGCCTTCGAATTCGTCGCTAGGCGGTGTGTTGACGCGCGGACCGGCAAACATTATTCCCCATGCCCAGCAAGCCAAAGAGCCAAACAGACAGGCTATGCTGCCATAGATGATGGTTTTGCCGATATCTGCGCCGACCAGCGCGGCGGCAGCAAGTGGTCCAGGTGTNGGTGGCACGATCGCATGGGTCAATTGCAGAGCGCCGACTAGGCCAGTGGACATTACAGCAATGCTCACTCCCATGGTTTTGGCCGCCGAGTGAACGAGCGGATTGAGAATCACATAAGCGACATCGGAAAAAATCGCGACGCCGATAATAAAGCCGGTCAGGGTGAGGGCCAGCGGCATCCGCTGGGAGCCGACCAGATTAACCATAGAACGGGTGATCACCTGGATTGCTCCGGTGTGTTTCAGGGCTTCGGCAATGATTGAGCCGAGTACAATCACAACACCGATCGAGCCCAAGGTATTCCCGAAACCGTTCTCAAATGCGTCAATAAAGTTGTTCTGCTGGATTCCCGGCAAGATGCCAAAGAGAAGGATCGGGATAAGAAGCGCAAAGAAAACGTGCCACTTCCATCTGGCGATCAGAAATAGCAGCAGAAAGATAATCGCAGTGAAGCCCAGCAGTGAGACGGCGGCGTTGGTATTGACCGCGGTGGCAGAATCCATGGGGATCTCCAGTGATTTTTATCGGAATTATTAGGAGAGATCTAGTTTTTGCTGAGCACATCCATTGCGCTTTCAACGCCTCCCGCTCGNTGCNNAAAATTGGCGATTTTCAGACCCATTTCCACGCCACTCAGCGTGCCCATGAGCATCAGGTCGTTGAAATCGCCAATATGGCCAATGCGGAAGATTCTATTTTTCAGTTTGCCCAGACCGGTCCCAAGTGACATGTTGAATCGCTCGCGAATAATTGCTCTNAAATCATCCGCATCGAATCCTTCGGGCACAAAGACCGCTGTCGTTGAATTACAATATTCCGCTGAGTTCATGCAGACATTTTCCAGCCCCCACGCATTGACGGCTGCACGAGTGGCTGCGGCTAGACGAGAGTGACGTGCGAACACTTCTTCGAGCCCCTCAGCAAGCAACAAATTNAACGCTTCATCCAGACCATAGAGAAGATTGGTACTGGGCGTATAGGGGAAATAGCCTTTGGCGTTATTGCTCGCCATGGCTTCCCACTGCCAGTAGGAGTGGTGGCTCTGATTGACCCTGGAGCGCGCTAGCGCTTTCTCACTGACTGCATTGAAGCTCAATCCCGGCGGCAGCATGAGTCCCTTTTGTGAGGCGCTGACCGTTACATCCACTCCCCAGTCATCATGCAGAAATTCTGTGCAAGCGAGAGAGGACACTGCGTCTACCATNAGTAAAGCAGGNTGACTTACTTTGTCAATTGCACGCCTGATATCGNTGATTCGACTGGTGACCCCGGTCGACGTTTCCGTATGGACAGCCAGAACGGCCTGTATTTCATGCTTGCTGTCCTCTGACAGCTCTTCTTCCACTACTGACGGATCGACCCCGTGGCGCCAATCTCCCGGTATCCACAAGATATGAAGCCCCAGCTTTTCGGCGACTTCTTTCCACAGAGTGGCGAAGTGTCCGGTTTCAAAAGCAAGCACTTTATCTCCGGGCGACAGACAGTTAAGCAGAGCGCATTCCCATCCGCCGGTACCGGATGCTGGATAGATAAAAATTGAAGACTCAGTGTTAAATACGGGCGCAAGCTTCTCNAGCAATCTGAAAGTCAGGGCCGGGAATTCTGGACCTCGGTGATCAATGACCGGCTGAGCCATCGACCTGAGCACGCTTTCCGGCACATTAGAGGGCCCCGGAATTTGCAGAAAATGGCGGCCGGGCTGATAGGTTCCATTAATACTCATGAAGCTGTTGCCTCTTTCGCTGAAGATTCCTAATTCCCAGGGCGNTANTCCCGCTCCAGGTTGGCTTCGATGTCGTCACGATAGAACAGGACATCACGAAATTCGCCATTTGCATACATTTCTGCCTGATCGTCGAAATGCAGTGATTTGGGGTCGCTTTGCAAGCCGCCAACCGTAATAGCTTTGGCCCGCAACGGCCGGCCAAACTCCACGGCNGCAACAAAGCTGTTGCCACTGGTGCCATACATTCTCCGGGTGCCCGGATAGGTGCGCGCGCCGAACGAAGCCAGTGCTCCCCATCTCCCTGAGGCAAAACCTACTGGAACGCTTGGCGCATTGTCGTCAAAATTCTGTACCAGATCTCCGGTGATGCGTTGATAGCGATTAATCTCTCCCCATGGGACCTGCCATGAACCAAAATCCTGAGTTAGTGTCTCGGCCGCCTGAGTCAGCGCGCCAAGAAGCTGATTCGNGGTCGCATTATTCACCATATAGTCATAAATATTGATGTCCGCCGCCGCGGCATCGGCCCGGACCATTTCCATGAGCGCTTCAGCCCAAAAAATTGCCAGTGAAGTTTCAACCGAATCCACGCCAAAGTTCGTGTCCCAAACCCTGAGCGAATCAATGTAATCGAGAATCTCCCCGGTGACCGTGCTTTGCAGCTGAACGGCGTTTCCGTCTTCATCGATAGTGCTCGGGCTGTCNACTGCAGTGATGAGCAAAAGTCTGGGAATCAGATCATCAAAAAACGGCAAGGCCGGGTCATAAGCTGCCTCNATTAACGAATCGAGCGTAAAATCNTCCTTGCCCTGCANGACCCGCACAGNGTGAACACCTCGAGGATTTTCCGGATTNTTCGCCATGTAGGCAGGGTAGTCCGCAGGTTTCGGGCTGTTACCGGGGCCTGCGGCATTGAACGGTGTGTTGTTTGTGTTTTGAATCCAGCCACTGTCCGGATTGAACACGGTGATNATTTCACTGACTGCGTGCAGAGGTCCCCAGTCTGTTNCTGGGTTACTGCCATCAAGCGGACTGTTCCAGTCAAAACTNGGGTCTCTTTTNGGAATAAAATTGCCATGCCAGTAGGCGATATTGCCCTCACTGTCTGCATACACTGTGTTGTTTGAAGAATTGGTGCGAAGCTCCATGGTGGCGGCAAATTCTTCGTAGTTGCTGGATTTGGTTCTGCTATAGGACTGTGTCAGAGCCTTAACCGGCTCCTGCATCAGGCTGATGGATACCCAGTTGCCATTTTCCTCCCGAATGATTGGTCCGTGATGGGTGTAATAGGCANTGACTTCAATTTCCGACATCGCATCTCCGTCACGAAAGGGGAGACTGATCAGTTTTTCCTCGAGACGCCGCAATTCGTCTCCGTACTGATAGTAGTAAGCNTCATCCTGCTGGACGATAGTCTCGAGATATTCATCGATCGCATCGGCTCTGCTGGAGGTGTGCATCCATCCGGTATTCTCGTTGAAACCCTGATAGATGAAAAATTGACCCCAGGTAACCGCGCCGTATGCGTTCAGCCCTTCCTCGCTCACCATATGCAATTCCGAGCGGAAGAAAAATGAAGTGTGAGGGTTGATTAAAAACAGCGCATTCCCGTTCGCCGTGTTCTTAGGCGCAATCGAAAAGCCGTTTGACCCTCTTGGCTCTCCGTCAAAAAGGTCTTCTGCCACGGCCACCATTGATTTCGGGTCATAGAAATCTTTCAGTCGGCTGATATTTACCCGCTCGATGTCGCCACCGATGCTTCCTTCCGAGAAGGTGAGCGCCATCCATGGCTCGAATTTTTTGATNACCCGGGGTTCGACATCAGGGTGCGTATACAGGTAATAGTTCAGACCGTCTGCAAATGCGACCATCAGGTCCTTGAGCCAGGCAGGGCTGGTCTCAAATTTTGCCTGCATCTCAACCGGTTCGATAAACAGCTTCATGCGAAGATCCCGGTAAAGCTGTGTTTCTCCTTCCGCTTCAGCCAGCCTGCCCATGGCGTTGATGTAGTTTGTCTCCAGCCGATAAAAGTCATCTTCGGCTTGGGCATAAAGTGTGCCGAAGACAGTGTCAGCGTCAGTAACGCCATAGATATGGGCAATACCCCAAGTGTCCCTGAGGATAGTGACTTCGTCAGCGGTGGCTTCCCAGCGGGCGATCTCTTCATCGGAAAACAGGGGTGCAGGCGTGCTGGTTTCTGTCAGGTTGCGGTCATCCTGCCCGCAGCCAATGAGCGCAACACTGAGAAGTGTGACTGCAATAAAGTTTTTTACCGGCATAACCGCCTCCGACTGTCTGATTTTCGTTAGTTTTGTACTGAGACTCTGACCCCATCCACCCAAGTCTCTTGCACCTGAGTTTGCCATATCTGAGTAGGAGGCTGCGTGAAAATATCTCGGTCGAGCAGGATGAAATCGGCTTTTTTGCCGGGCTCCAGGGTACCAAGATGTGCTTCTTGGTGTCCTGCGTAGGCGGCATCGATGGTGAAACTCGCCAGGGCTTCTTCGAGCGACATGCGCTCCTCACCATACCAGCCACCCGGTGGGTTACTCTGCTGATCCTGCCGTGTAACGGAGGCATGCAGACCATAAAAGGGGTTCGGGTGCTCAACCGGAAAATCGGAACCATTAGCAATGCGTGCTCCGGAGTCCAGAAGTTTTCNCCAAGCGTAAGCGCCTTGNATTCGTACTGGGCCGAGTCGGTCTTCTGCCATATTCTTNTCGGAAGTAGCGTGAGTCGCCTGCATNGAAGGGATCACGTCAAGCTCAGCAAATCGGATAATGTCTTCGTAGCGCAAAATTTGCGCGTGTTCGACGCGATGGCGCCGATCTTTGGAATCAGTTTCCCTGATCAGTCTTTCATAGTTATCAAGGACTCGCATATTGGCATCATCACCAATGGCGTGAGTGGCTACCTGAAAGTCCGCGTTCATTGCGGCGCGAATCAAATACTCCAAGCGTTCGTCGTTATAACGCAATAAACCGCGATAGCCAGGCGAATCGTGGTAATCTTCAATCAGNGNGGCACCGCGGCTCCCTANNGCNCCGTCTGCTACCACCTTNACGCTCTCAACTGCAAATGTCATGTCTTCACTGTGGAAAAAACCTTCTGCCAAGNGGTCCTGATAGAGAGGGTCGGAGGCCGCAATCATCGCGTAAACGCGNACGGGCAGTGGCGCCTCGCNCACCAGTTCCTTGTAAGCAGNGATCGTGCTGCTGCCGATACCGGCATCATGAACACTGGTAATGCCATAAGTCGCTAGGGAATTTAGGGCGGTGGTTAGAGCAACTTTCTCCTCTTCGAAAGACGTGCCCGGGATCTGCTCGCGGATGTAGGACATAGCTGTATCGACAAATACCCCGGTTGCCCTGCCGTCCTCATCGCGGAGGATCTGTCCCCCTACAGGATCTTTCGTGTCATCACTGATGCCGGCCAGTTCCATCGCCAGCGAATTTGCCCAAGCGGCGTGGCCGTCAACTCGGGTGAGCCACACCGGCCGGTCATTGACGACAGCGTCAAGGCTGCTTTTTTGGGGAAACTCATTGGTATCCCACAGCACCTGATTCCAACCTCGACCCTGTATCCATTCGACAGTGGGATTGGCTTGCGCAAAATCCAGTACACGCTCGGAGGCTTCAGATTCTGATGCCGCACCGACCAGGTCGACCCGTAGTAGCGAAAGCCCATAAGACAGTACATGGCCATGCGCATCTATCAGGCCCGGAATCATGGTTTGACCTTTTCCATCAATGCGACTGTNAAGCTCTTGAGGCAAAGGGTCCGATTCGCCGTAAATGGCGTCAATCCTGTCATCAGTAAACTGAATAGCTGAAAACCGCAGCAACTGAAAATCCCGGTCTAGCGTGTAGCCATTCACATTGAAGAAAAGAGTGGTTTCGGCCACTGTTGTCGAGCAAAGCAGTGGAAGGAGCAAAGCAGTCAGTTTTATCATGATCAATTTTAGGACTAGGAACTACGTTTCATTCGGAATCGACAAAACGAGGCTACCATAGCCCTGTCGGCTGCGAATGCATCGATTGGCAGGTTGCAACNACTGGTCNAGATCNTAAGCAAGATCCCAGCGCGATCTCATCGCGGCANNTAGGGTAGTTGAGGATNGTATTAGGGTCACTCTAGTAAAAATCTNGTCGTCTGACTTACCTGNACATAAAAAACCCGGCTGCNNGACGCGGCCGGGTTTTNAGTGTCGAGGGCAGGCTTATCCGNCGCCCGGATTGCCGGCTTCAACGTATCGGTAGAAACCGAAGAACATTTCCTGCCAAGTCTGTTCACCCCATGACAAAGTCTGTGAAGCATCTGGATTAGAAGGGTTGAATTCGGAATTGTCAAAGGTGCCGGTAAATACCATTTCGGTTCCTGCAGGCACGAACTTGGGGTCTTTAAAGTCGTAAACCTTCTGCCAGTTGAACTGGTAGTTAGGAACGTTTAGCACTTCTTCACTCGAGCCATCTGGATAGACCAGAGTGAAATTAGCGTCATGGCCCCGGTAGTGCATGTGGGGGCCCAGCATGGTGATATATGAATCCTTCCTGAACTTTGCCGTTGCCACCATCTCGTGGCGCTGCGCGAACGGAGGGATATTAATATCCAAATCCGCCGCAGATCCGCCAAGAACCTGACGCTCTGGCTCTTCATCCCACAAATAAAGAGCGATCTCTGAGGCATCTGTCGTTTCCTTCCCAGAGGTGGTGTAGTGAAGCTGGAGAAGAAGCCCTCCACCGGCCTTCAATGGGAAACCCGAGTTCTCTCCGTAGGTGTTAATTTCGTTGCCCGGAGCATAGGCGCCCAAACCGATCCCCTGATTGAGGATCTCAAACTGGTTCATGCCGTTGGGGCCATAGGCAAAAGCAATAATGTGGTGAAGTACGGTCGGATCGCCCGCTTCAAACTCGACCGCCTTGACCCAAATATCTTTTTCGAGATCCAGCGCAACCGGTATGTTGCGGTAGTCCTGAATACCGGTGGCCGGGATCTGCTGAGGAGGAATCGGAATAACCATGTCCGGTTCGCCGTAGGCCCACTTAACCAACTCGGGAGAATATTCGGCAAGAGGATCAGAGTTGTCTGTGTTTTTTGCCCCATTCTCGATCCAGTTCACCAGTTTTTGAACCTCTTCAACAGTGATGTGGGCAACATCGCGAAAGTCATGAACATACTCGTTATCAATTTGGCCCGGGGGCATGCGTTTGGTGTAGAGAACCTCGCGGATCATAGGAGACCAGCCTTGAACCATCTGATGGCTGTTCATGGCGAAGGGTGCGATCCCTCCTTCCGTGTGACAACTCATGCAGCGCTCTTTCAAGATAGGAGCGACATCATTGGCGTAAGAAATGTCTTCGACGGCTGCCAGAGTGATCAGGTCGCCTTGCGATGGGGTCTCCTTGGCAGTGACGGTTTCGCCTGCCAGAAACTGGCTCAGCGCGTCAGCCACATAATGATCCGAAGCTCGTCGCGATCCGCTGTCCTTAGCCCAGCGATCATTGAGGGCCCCGCGGAAGATCAGTTCAAGCGCGGCCGGGTCAAGAATGACCACGTCGGTTGCGCGCTCAATTCCGAGTTCGCGGACCACCAACTGTGTCTCATCCATCAGGACAGATAGTTTGATATTCGCATCTTCTGCAGTTTCCCGAATTTCTGCCTTGTCCGTTTCACCCGTAGCGTCGATGAAGTAAAAACCGACGTTTTGGTCTTCGAACTGCGTGCTGAGGTCAGTCAGATCTGAGGCAGCACGCCGAACGTCTCTACTGTCCTCATGGGCCATGAGCACAATGGCATCGAAATTGGCTTGACGACTCAGCTGGAAAAATTTTCCGTGCTGATCGATCAGTGAAAAGTCACTGATGCGCTCGCCCGCAATAACCGGGATGCTTGCCAAGGTCGCTGCAGCAAGGGCTGCAGTTAGTCTGAGCAGGACCGAAACTCTAAGCATGTTGATCTCCTAAGACTACTTATTAGTAGGTATTGGACTTTTCGAATTCTAGGCTCAATGCGATGACTGGGCATCCTGAAAATTAAAAAGTGCTTTAATTTCAATAATTGGGCAGATTTTTCCACCAATTACGCAGGTTTTGCGTCGCTTTGAAGCGGGTTAAGATATGGGGGCCGCCATCAACCAAAAAGGTGCTTTCACAGATTGCGTGATCGCCCGCTGGCAGAAATGCTTGACCTGGATTCATGCTTACCTTTCTTGGCGCTTCGGTCCCGGCTGCAGAAATGCGAGAATGGACAAAGTCAACGAAGATGCTGCCAACCCAATCATGTTTATATCGAAGCGCTTTTTGAGGCCCAATTCTCTGCGTTCTGTCAAGGCTTGCGCCCTTATGGTGTCTTACCTGATTGCCTCTCCTGCCGAGTCACAGATCTATCGGTTCGGCCATTGCCTGTTCGGATGCCCGGAAGGCTTGAGTGGCAACCAAACACTGGTGAGATCTGCTTACACCTTGTTGTACGACGAAAACAGGAAATCAGCAGTCTGGGTAGCGTATGAAGTGACAGCCGCGTCACTTGGCATTGCTTCCAGTTTATCGCGCGATCTGATCGAGGATGGCTGGGTTTCGAAAGCGCTTAACGCTGCAGACTTGGCAGCGCTGGCGGAGCAGGACTATGTACGTTCACAACATGTGCCACTGGTCAGTTTTGCGGGAACTCCGTACTGGAGCGAAGTCAACTTCGCCAGCAATGCGACGGTGCGCAGCCGTAGCCTGAACCAGGGAGCCTGGTATGGACTTGATTGGTCGCTTCGGAATTTGGTGAATCGTGAAGCGGCGGTCTATGTCTACACTGGAGCGATTTTCGACTCTGAAGCAGAACCAAAGCTGTTGACAGGAGGCAACGGTTATCGTNTCCCTGACAGATTTTTCAAGATTGTGCTNACAGAAGACGGNCGCGCCGCCGNGTTTCTTTTTCCGCAAGAGACTGCAGTGCACGTCCACCACTGCGACTTGCGCGCTGACATTGATGAAATAGAAGCGTTGAGCGGNTTGANTTTTTTCCCGGCGGCAACTGTGNATGTGGAACTNTCTCTGTATCCGATGCTTGGCTGCGGCTTCTAGCCCGCCGATGTTATTCCAGTTCCAACANGAAATAGTCGTCCCTCAAAAGCTCGCGCACCAGCCGCTCCAATGAGGCCTTGACTNCGCCGCCAAGGCCTTCCTNCACNGGAACGCGCCCGCGTCCGAAAAGGGTGGTCGACCAGATACTGCGCCCGCCACCGCGAAGNTNAATTCCAGTGCGTATCGTGAGCTGTAGGTTGGGAACACCTGCTCGATCAACAGTTTCCAGTTCAGAGCTGAGCAAAGTGCCCACGATCTCCATGTCTGCACCCGCGTCTACGAATTCGACACCGCCCTTGTTGAAGCCCTGCTCGAAGGCGTCTCTGATCAGATCTGCCAGAGGCAACTGTGCCCGATCGTCTCCGACAATGGTATTAGGATCAGAAAGGCCTCGCTCGTCGGCAAAGGGCGCCAACTTCAGGCTCGGGCGGATGTTGCCAATATTCACATTGCGCTCGTAGGTGAAGTCGATAGTAAGCTCTTCAGCCACCACCGGTTTCAGAGCAAGCGAGCNGAGGCACAGTANAAAAGTGAAAGTAAGTCTGGTCATGAAANTCCNTTGGCTCATGCGACAGGCGTTTTTNTTATNNGTGAGAATAATTCCTGTGACTCGTGCGTTCAAGGNCNAAATGACNCCCACTGGCATCNACCGAAGTTGACNGAAAAGAGCGTNCNAGTGTCAGNCTTGTAATNCGGATTANAGGTATAAAAAAAGCCCAGCTCTNNTGACAGANAACTGGGCTTTGTNTAGCCGCTTTGACTGTGTNGCTTACANCTCTGATGCTGGCCAGGTCGGTGCGCGGTCTCTTACGGTGACAGGGCGCATACCCTGGTACAGGAACTTCTGTACGCGCTTGCCCTCGTAGGTCTCAGTGGTATAGATGTTACCCTCGGAATCCGTGGCAATGCTGTGCGGTGCGTAGAATAGCCCAGGCTGTCTTCCTCCGTCACCGAAGGTGTACAAAACTTCCATTGACGCGCGATCAATGATTGATATCTTGAAATTCTGACCGTCTGCCAGGTAGATGAATTCCTGATCTTCGTCNGGTGAGAAAGCGATGTCCCAGGTGGACCCCTGAGCGAGTGTTGCCGGGTTATAGATATGTTCGCTCACGAAGGTGCCATCAGGNCGGAAAATCTGAACCCGGTCAGCACCTCGGTCGCACACATAAATCAGGCCGTCATTAGAAGGCTCTGCGCANTGAACCGGCCCGCGGAAAACGTCCGGACCCGGTTGACCCGGTGTGTAGGTGTCATCGGCATCGTCGTCGATATCCGTTCTGCCATAGGCGCCCCAATACCGCTTGAACGCGCCGGTCGCCACGTCAACCACCGCAACCCGCTTGTTGACGTAACCATCGGCAAAGTAGGCTTCGCCGGCATCTTCATCGATTGCGATTTCAGCAACGCGGCCGAACGCAGTTGTGCTGTTGCTGTCGAATTCCTCGCCNGGAACTCCGACCGTTCGAATATATTCTCCNTCNCGCGTGAACACCANCACNTGAGAGTCAGGACCGCCGTTGCCACCGATCCAGACGTCACCGTTGGCGGCGACTTCGATGCCGTGGTTTGATTCAGGCCACTGATATGGNGCACCCTCGACCGGACCTCCCCATGCGTTGATCAGGTTGCCTTCGATGTCGTACTCAAGGATCGGGGGTGCNGGTGTGCAGCATTCTGCGACGCCAAGTGCCAGTCCGATTTCAGTGCGCCCACCGAACATGTTTTCAGTGTTTCTGTGCACCGTAAAGATGTGATCTCTGTCATCCACATCGACGCCAATNGTATTACCGGTGATCCAATGATTAGGAAGCGGCTTGGGCCANAGTGGGTCGACCAGGAAGGCCGGGGCCATTACGTCATTGCTGGCTGCAATGGTAGGTTCTTGAAGCTTTGATTGGCCTATTCCGAGCGCAACCAAACTTGCGGTGAGTAATGAGCCGATCGCCANTTTCTTGTTTATCATTTTTATTCTCCTCNTTTTCTACCTTGCTAGGCNNGCAANGNCCAGAGCNAGNCCCGAGTATACTGCCTTAGGGNCAGACAGTATACTCACGCCGTTNTTAATAATACGAAGACTTGTAAGAATTTGTAACAGTCAATTCCCACACTGTTGCGCGGCGATATATCTCCGGCTAATCTGATGACTTATCTCGTTTGTAAGTAACTGTAATAAAAGCAAAAATATAAATAAAACAATCATCTTTGGGGAAATAAAATGAAGCGAATACGGCGCTTTGCCAAGAGTTTATTACTGCTTGCTGCCGCTGTAGGGTGGTCTTCAGCGGTCCATGCCCACGATATTCCATCGCGTGTAACCGTCTACGCATTCGTAAAACCGGCCGNAAATGAGCTGACCGCCTTGCTGAGGGTGCCTATGGAGGCGCTCAGCGAGATTGTNTTCCCGTTACGGGGACCCGGCTATCTGCAGATATCCGAAGCTGAGTCCGCCCAGGAAGAAGCTGCACGAGTTTACATCACTGAATCCATTCATTTCTTCGAAAATGGGGTCGAACTGACTGAGAAAGAACTGATCAAGACCCGAGTTTCTCTGCCTTCGAATCGAACTTTCCGCGACTTTGAAACCGCGATGNAGAACATCCTNTTGGAGCCCCTGGATGANGATGTCAATCTGTTNTGGCGCCANGGTGTGCTGGATATTCTGGTGACNTATCCAATCGACTCTGAAGGCTCTCANTTTGCAGTGAAACCCGAACTGGGCACATTGTCTGAAGAGACAACCACCGTGCTGAGGTTTCTCGTCCCGACTGGTGCTGAAAGAGTTTTCAACTACCTTGGAAATCCCGGCTTTGTCGAGCTGGACCCTCGATGGCATCAGGCGGCCTTGCGATTTATCGAGATGGGGTTTCTACACATTCTTGAAGGTATCGATCATCTTCTGTTTCTGTTCTGTTTGGTGATACCGCTGCGTCGTGTCAGAGCCCTGATTCCGGTCGTTACCTCATTTACCATTGCGCACTCAATCACGCTGATCAGTTCAGCGTTCGGTTTGGCTCCGAATGTGCTCTGGTTTCCGTCGCTCATCGAGACGCTTATCGCCATGTCAATTGTCTACATGGCTTTTGAGAATATTGTCGGTGCTAAGCTCGAGCACCGGTGGGTAGTGACGTTCGGGTTCGGATTGATTCATGGGTTTGGATTTTCTTTTTTGTTCAGCGAAACCTTNCAGTTCGCNGGGGGGCATCTGTTTTCATCCCTGCTGGCCTTTAATATAGGAGTAGAGTTGGGGCAGGTATTGGTGCTTATTCTGCTAGTACCTGTTCTTAACCTTATGTTCAAATATATAGTTGATGCACGTAGCGGGGTAATCCTGCTGTCCGCTTTGCTTGCTCATAGCGCCTGGCACTGGATGCTCGATAGAGGTNGCCAGTTGTCCCAATTTAGCTACCAGGCGCCAGTGTTAGATAGTATTTTCGCGGCNGCTTTGATGAGGTGGGGGATGCTGCTTATCGTTGTGTTCTCGGCGCTTTGGATAATGTATGAAATCTTTAGCCGGCTTGCGCTTATCGGCGCCTCAACTCGCAACTCAGAAGGGTAAAGACTTGGCAGTAAGCTGTAGTTCTCTCGAGTAACTTGAGTTCCGGAATATGATCTAGCTCTCATTTTTGTGTTTATAAAAAAGCAATATAGAGGTCTAGAATTTTCAACTTCAAGTGATTTTGATGGTTGTTTCTGCGGTCGAAGTGTTACGCTAGCATTATGAGTACGTGTTGCCGAGTTGGTAAATCGGTTAGCGAAAGTTGATCCTAGCCAATCGCTCTGCCGACGTGTTTGTTCAATATTGCGAAAGACAAGCTCACCCAGCTGTGTTTTGCGCTTCAAAAAGCTCTGGAGGCGGATTCAGTGAACATTATTCGACCGGAAGCCCGCCACAAAACACCCTACAATTCAGTATAGGCCCTCCTATGAAACGACGTATCTTTTTGAAAAACTCTGCGGCACTGGGCGCAACGGTAGTTGCTGGAGCAGCTACCAAAGCTTGTACGCCAAGCTCCGTTGACCCGAATTCCGGAACCTATCGAAATGCAGGAGCTTCTCAAAACGCAGCTCCGTCAGCTGATAGCCGCCCCACACTTGAGCTCAGTATGGTAACTGTATGGCCGAAGAATTTCCCGGGTCTAGGAACGCGAGCCGAAGAATTTGCACGGGATATTNGCGTAGCCACGAATGGTCGCATACGTATTCGAGTTTATGCTGCNGATGAATTGGTTCCAGCGCTACAAGCATTTGATGCGGTCTCGCAAGGTAATGCGGATATCTATCACGGGCCAGACTACTACTGGCAGGGCAAGCATATTATGTTTAATTTTTTTGGGGCGGTGCCGTTTGGGCTTGACGCCACGGAAATGGTCCAGTGGTTGAGGTATGGCGGGGGACAGCAGCTCTGGGAAGAGCTCGCATCACCTTTCAACGTCAGGCCAATGCTGTGTAATGCAACAGGCATGCAAATGGGCGGATGGTTCAATAAAGAGATTAATTCTGTGGAAGACTTGCAGGGTTTAAAAATGCGAATTCCTGGGTTCGGTGGTGAAATAATCTCCAGGATGGGCGGTACGCCGATTACCCTCCCGGGAGGAGAAATTTTCCTTGCTCTGTCTCAAGGCAACATAGATGCGACCGAGTGGATCGGTCCTTGGAACGACCTTGCTCTTGGGTTTCATCAGGTCGCTGATTATTACTACACATCGGCTTATCATGAGCCNAGCGCATCTATTTGTGCTGGGTGGAACCTCGATGTCTGGAATTCACTTGATGAATCTGAGCAAAAAATTGTTGAAGCGCTCGCAGAGATGCATTACTCGAGATCGCTCGCAGAATTTAACGCCAGAAACGCCAACGCCTTGCGTCAACTTGTAGCCGAGCACGGAGTACNACTTAGGCAGTTTCCGCCTTCGGTNATGGAAGCCCTCGCAGACGTTGCCGCAGATATCGCTGCGGAATTCGGCCGAACCGATGAGATTTCTGGCAGGATTTACAACAGCTATATGTCAACACTTGCCGAAGTAAAAGAATGGAAAGGGGTTGCAGATGAACCCTATTACTTNGCTCGCCGTCTGTCCGAAAGATTTGGGGGTGCAATTTGATTTCTGGAGTTGATCGAGTTAAGAGCTGGCTCTACTCAGCCTCATTTCTATAGGGAGCTACGATGGACAAGTTGGCCAGATTGTGCGCCATGATAGACCAAACAAATGAATTCCTGGGCAAGTTCGCTGCTTGGTCGGCATTTGCACTCGTAATTACACAATTCGGTATTGTGTTGATGAATCACCTGTACAGTGAAGGGAGTATCGCAATTCAAGAAAGTTTGACGTACATGCACTCCTTACTCTTTCTCGGGGCAGCCGGATACACACTCCTTCACAATGGCCACGTGAGGGTNGATATCTTGTACAGTTCCCTGAGCAAAAGGCGTAAGGCTTACGTCAATCTTGCGGGTACATTGATCATACTTTTCCCCGTTCTTTTTATGGTCGGTTTCTATGCGCTTCCTTACATCAACGCTTCTTGGCAAATATTAGAAGGCTCTACCGAATCGAGTGGTCTTCACCTTGTTTTTCTTCTGAAGTCGCTAATCCTACTGTTTGTGGTTAGCACTTTCTTGCAAGGAATTTCAGTCTCTGTTCATTCGATTATCGTAATTGCCGGATCAGGGGACTTAGTGGAGGGAAGCCTAGGAGAAAAATCTCAATGATCTTAGACCTATCTTTTATCGGACTCCAATTTGATCTTGTCGTTCTAGGAATTTGGCTGAGCGAGATGTTCAGAATGCCGCTAGACCTCCTTTTGTGCTCAGCGATGTTCGTTCTAGCATGCGGTTCATTACTGTTGGGCTATCCAGTCGCATTTACCTTGCCAGGAGTCTCTGTGATATTTGCGGGTCTTGGCTATGCAATGGGTATTTTTGATTTTTCTATAGTTGGGGGTGTACCCCAACGCATCTATGGGACGATGACAAACGTGGTAATGATGGCTGTTCCCCTATTTGTTTTTATGGGAGTCATGTTAGAGCGATCTCGAATTGCTGAGGAGCTCCTAGAGAGCATGGGGCAGCTAATGGGTCGAGTCAAAGGCGGTTTGGGTATATCTGTGACGATAGTTGGCGCGCTCCTCGCAGCCTCCACTGGCATCGTCGGCGCGACGGTCGTGATCATGGGTCTGATGGCTCTTCCAACTATGCTAAACAAAGGCTACAGTCCTGCAATTGCGACTGGAGGAATTGCGGCTGCAGGTACACTTGGCCAGATAATCCCACCTTCGATCGTACTGGTTTTGCTAGGAGATCAGCTTTCTTCAGCATGGCAGGCCTCCCAGCTTGCACAGGGCAACTTCTCGCCTTCGCCGCTCTCTGTTGGCGATTTATTCGCGGGCGCACTGATACCAGGTTTGGGGCTCGTGCTTATGTATGTGCTATACCAAGTCACAATAGCTATATTATTCCCTTCTTCCTGCCCCCCGACCACTGATTCAGAAGAGACTTTAGACTTAAAGCCGGTAATGGCGGCCTTTCTGCCCCCGATTGTTTTGGTCATCGCTGTTCTTGGTTCAATTCTTGGTGGCATTGCTACGCCGACTGAAGCTGCTGCAATAGGAGCGGTAGGAGCAATGTTAATGGCAGGATATAAGCTCGACAAAACCAATCCGAAGCCGGTTATAGTCGCTGGCAGCTCTATCATAGTGTTGCTACTTCTCGGAGGACTTTTTGATCTGCGCATGGGTAGACAAGAGATACCGCCACTTGATTACTTGGCTTTCGCGATATCGCTACCAGTGCTTGCTGCGATGATTTGGGGTATTTGTATAAGCTTGCTGAGGATCTATAGAGAGGGCGTGCTTCAAGAGGTCGTTCAAATGACTGCCCGAACTAGTTCGATGATTTTTATTATAATGGTCGGAGCAGCGTTGTTTACCTTAATATTTCTGGGTTTCAGCGGCGATTACTATATCACTCAATTTCTAACTAACTTACCAGGTGGACGCCTTGGAGCCTTCATTCTTGTGATGTTGGTAATGTTCATCCTGGGATTTTTTTTAGATTTTATCCAAATTGTGTTTGTTGTGGTTCCGATAGTAGCTCCGGTCCTATTTTTAATGGATATAAACCCAATCTGGCTCGGCGTGATGATGGCTATGAATCTTCAAACTTCTTTTTTAACTCCGCCGTTCGGCTACGCCTTGTTTTATCTCAGGGGTGTGGCACCTGAACAACAGGTTAAAACAACAGACATATACAAAGGGGTCATGCCATTCATAGCAATTCAACTGATAGCTCTAATTATTTTGTATAATTTCGAAGGGCTAGTAACATGGCTTCCAAGTATAGTCTTTGGCTCGGGTCTTTAGTGTGCTAGTCGTGTCTTTCTGTTCACAGTTGCACCGCCCCCGTTGTATAGAGTAAAGCAGGATAAACCTTGCTTGCGATTTAGCCTGCGGGGTTGACTGTAGGAATGGTTTCTTGGTCTAGTGAGCGTGGCGCGAACACGTAGACTCCGCTAGAAAATAAATAGAAATCTCCTGTAAGAATGAGACGCTCTCACGATTGGGCGTGACCGTAATGAATACGGTTTGTCAGGATNGTGNAATGGTGACAGTTTTATAGATCAGAAAGAANCTGTCCCAGCAACGTCTGGGGACTGNCAAAGGGTTATGTCCCCAGATCGTCAGAAGCTTTGGCGGGGCTGAGTAGACAGTTACATAAGGGAGCAGATCGGTGTGTATGACACATGGATTTGCTCCTTTGCGGTTTTGATAAGTGATAAAATTNACAGCGGATTTTTCAGTTGACGGCGAAATGCTGCACCAGTTGCCGCTCGAGCGGCTGGTTACTTATGAGCGCGTCGATTCAACCAACTCGGAGGCGCTGCGTCTGTTGCGTCAGGGTCAGGCTTGCCCTTTTTTGGTTCTTGCGANTCAACAGACCGANGGCCGGGGCAGGCGCGGCCGTCGGTGGGAAAGTCCGTCNGGAGCAGGCCTNTACTACACGCTGGCTCTTGAGGTTGATCGGGACATGCAAAACATCGCTGCCTTGAGTCTGGTCACTGCCTTGAGTGTCTGTTCTGCTTTAGAGAAGCTGGGAGTGAACAAGCTTGAGCTGAAATGGCCAAACGATTTGCTTGGCGATGCCCGAAAGCTCTCTGGGATCTTGCTGGAAAGTCTCAAAAGTGGANACCGCCTTTTTATTATCATTGGCGTTGGTGTGAATCTNAACCTCCCCGAATCGATTAAATGCGATCTTGGCCAGCCAGTGACAGATGTTAAAGAACTGCTCGGGGTGGATTTCGAAGTTGATCGTGTGGCCGCGGGCATAACTATAGAGCTGTTGGCAAATNTCAACCGCTTTGGTGAAAACGGCTTCAGCGATTTTGTGGCGGATTGGAACGACCGGGATGCCTATTTGGGCAAGCAGGTCCGGGTTCAGGTGAACGGGTCCGTCAGTCAGGGAGAGATACAGGGGGTTAACGCACTAGGAGANCTCAGGCTGCGAACTGAGTCGGGTGAGAAAGNAATCAGTACTGGCGAAATTATGCCCTCGGTTCGTTTAATTGCTTCAGACGAGGCGATAANATGATTCTGGAATTAGATGTGGGCAACAGCCGTATTAAATGGAGAGTGCTAAATTACGATTCTCAGGCNGGTGATCTGCACCCCGGNGCGNTNATGGGTGGCGCTGAGGACTCCGCCGTCAACCTNTTTGAGAGTATTCCGCACGATGTTCGGCTGTCAGCGGCCCGCGGNTGCTGCGTGGGCAGCGTATCATTGCTCGCTGAAGTCGCTGAAGGTGTGAAGGAGCGTTGGGGTCTCGAGCTGGATGTGGCAAAAGTTTCAGCGCAATGTGGTGGCATCACGAACAGCTATGATGAGATCCAACGGATGGGGGTCGATCGTTGGCTTGCGATGATAGCGGCTTTTAACCGGCAAAAAAGNGCCTGCATTGTAGTGGATGCAGGGACAGCACTGACAATTGATCTCGTTGCAGATGACGGTCGACANCAGGGAGGGTACATCCTGGCCGGGCTGAGTCTGGCGGTGAAGGCTTTGGAGAATAATACAGGTATTGCACTCCGTAATCGCAACTTCAGTCCGNTCACGGGTCCCGGCACTTCGACAGAGCAGGCCGTACTGGGCGGCGNCCTGAATAGCACAGTGTCTTTGCTTCTCGAAGCCTTAGGGCTGCTGCGCTGTGTGGATTCTGAAGCGATCGCATATCTTTGCGGTGGCGATGCCGAACTCCTCGCTCAAGCGCTGCGTTCGCGGGGTGAGCCCGGGTTCACCGTCGAGCCGGATCTAGTTCTCGATGGCCTTACATNTGCCTGCGACAATNGATGAAATTGNGTCTATGCGTTACGTAGTGATCACCNTGGTGCTGTTNAATCTGGTCCACCTTGGCTGGAATTTGGGCTGGCCTNTGTCCGAGCCTNATGCGCGGGAGCCCCGGTCTTTGCTGAATTCGGGTCTAACGCTGGTTTCTGAATTTGACGCGCGTAGCCTTCAGGCTGAGTCGGAGGCGGGGCGTGTTTGTTCCTTGGTGTCGGGTTTTGAGAGTGAGGCCGAGGCAGCTGATTTCATGGCTGAGGCGATCCGCCGCGGTCTCGACGCTGCTTACGCGGCGGGCCAGTCAGGCCGCGATCGCCAATATCGGGTCTTTCTGCCGCCAACACCCTCCGTTGAGATCGCCCGTCTTACCCTGGAAGATCTTGCGGCCCGTCTGGAAGCTGCCGATGTCAAAGCCAATATTGGGCTTGTGAGTAGCGGTGATGGTCAAAATGCCATCGCACTCGGTATGTTTGATTCAGCTACCGCTGCGGTTTCGATGCGAGATCGAATCTTGGTGCTTGGTTACAGCCCTCAAATAGAGCGAATTCTACCGGAGTCAGAAAGGCTGAAGCTTTGGCTTAGACCACCCCAATCCGGGCGTATTGAGACGCCCGAATGGCTTGATTTAACAAGGGAAAGGTCGAATTTGAGTCGAGTAGAAAATCTATGTCAAACGATTGCACAACCCTCCCAATTCCAATAAAATGCCGCCCCTGAGTTGGAGAGCCAGGGATTTTGACCCTTGGGATATTTCAGGAGGGGTTCCCGAGTGGCCAAAGGGATCAGACTGTAAATCTGACGCGCAAGCTTCGGTGGTTCGAATCCACCCC
>NZJB01000037.1 GCA_002691885.1 Gammaproteobacteria bacterium | reverse complement strand
GCAGCCTGCCTTCGGAAGCGAAACGCTCTTCATTAGGTACAAGCCTCTCCCTGACAAAGCGTTCAATCAGATCGACAAGCTGCTTAATTGTTTCCTGATCCCTGATCATGTAGACCCCCTTTTTTCGGTGCGGCTAAGCTACCACAGCCGCAGGGTTTATGCGACTTTGGTCCCGATTTGCGGGCCTGCACGCCTATGCTAGAATGTCGGGGTATCTGTACCGCAGCATGAATTCAGGTGACCGCATGGGTGCACAAGCATGTGTAGCCCGCTGTAAACAAACTGAGCTCGTATACTTCGTCCTGGGCCACCAATCCCGCCACCCTCACTCAAAAATTAACAAGGGTATGAGATGTCTGAAATTGCCTTAACCGATGCGTTTATCTATGACGGCATCAGAACTCCTTTCGGGCGCCATGCAGGTGCCCTCGCGCCGGTCCGACCAGACGATCTTTTGGCTCATGTCATTAAAACATTAGTCGAAAAGAATGACTTTCCGAAGGAGGCCTTTGAGGATGTCATTGCCGGTAACACGAATCAGGCCGGAGAAGATTGCCGGAATGTTGCACGCTTTGCGTCGCTGCTTGCGGGTATGCCCGTTGAGGTTGGAGGACTGACGGTAAACCGACTTTGTGCATCCGGTCTGGCGGCAACCCTTCATGCTGCGAACTCGGTGAAAATACGTGAAGGGGAACTGTTCGTGGCAGGCGGTGCAGAATCTATGAGCCGCGCTCCCTTAGTGTTGTCCAAAGCCCATGGACCTTATGACCGGGGACAATCACTGGCAGACAGTACTCTGGGTGCCCGATTCACTAACCCCACCTTTGCTGCCGGGTTTGGCAGTGACACGATGCCAGAGACAGCAGACAACATTGCGTCGGACGTCGAGATTTCCCGAGAGGACAGTGATCGCTTTGCTGCTGCTTCTCAGGCTAAATATGAAGCCGCGCGCGCGGACGGTTTTTTTGAAAATGAAATAGTTGCCGTAGAAGTGCCGCAAGGAAGAAGAAAGCCGCCAGTTCCCGTAGCGGCAGACGAGCACCCCCGACCCCAAACCACGCTTGAATCACTATCGGGCCTGCGAACGCTGTTCGACAACGGTGTCGTTACCGCTGGAAACGCTTCAGGTATCAACGACGGAGCTGCCGCATTAATAGTGGGGAACCGTGAAGTTGGTGAGCGCTGCGGGGTCAAGCCGAGGGCTCGCATCGTGGCAGGCGCGGTCGCAGGCGTCGAGCCCAGAGTAATGGGCTTCGGTCCGGTCTTTGCGATCCAGAAAGCGCTACGACGAGCAGACCTGCAGCTGTCTGATATGGACATCATTGAGATCAACGAAGCCTTCGCTTCCCAGGTGCTTGGCTGTCTCAAGTTGCTGGACGTTGACTTCTCGGACTCACGCGTTAATCCCAATGGCGGCGCCATTGCCGTGGGTCATCCCCTCGGCGCATCTGGTGCGCGTATTGCCCTGACGGCCATGCGGCAGCTGGAACGGGGCGGTGGGCGCTATGCGGCCATAAGTCTGTGTATCGGTATTGGTCAGGGCTTGGCGGCTATTCTGGAACGAGTTGACTGAAATTACTTAATTTAAAAGAATAAGGAATGATTATGTCGGAAGTTGTGAGCTATCAACTTAAGGGAAACATTGGTGTAATTGTAGTAAATAGCCCGCCGGTGAATGCGCTGTCGCAATCTGTGCGTGAAGGAATTCTTAACGCTGTAANTCAGGCGCAAGAGGACANTTCNGAGGCAATCGTNNTGNGCTGTGATGGTCGAACCTTCATTGCTGGNGCGGACATCACTGAGTTTGGNAAGCCGCCNANNNCGCCCGGNNTGCCTGAGGTCTTGTCGGCTATCGAAAACTCAAGTAAGCCGGTGATCGCAGCAATTCANGGCACCGCCCTCGGNGGTGGATTTGAAGTTTCNNTGGCCTGTCANTATCGCTGCGCAATTNCTTCAGCGAAAGTGGGTNTGCCCGAAGTCAAATTAGGTCTTCTTCCGGGTGCTGGCGGAACGCANCGNGTACCTCGGCTTGCNGGNGTCAAGGCAGCCTTGGNCATNATAANCGGAGGTAATCCAATTCCTGCTCCNAAGGCNAANGANATGGGGTTGATTGANGAAGTGCTGANNGGCGAGGATGTNGAGAGCNGTGCGATCGCCTATGCGCNAGAATTGCACCGAACTAGCGCGCCNCTGAAACGGGTGCGNGACATTANGATCGACCCTGCCACAGTGGANGCCGGATTCTTTGATGANGCNAGGGCCCGGTTNGCAAANCGNGCACGNGGGCAGATCGCGCAAGACCGNATNGTNTCNTGTCTTGAGGCNGCGGTNAGNNTGCCAATGGATGAAGGNCTCGCAAGAGAGCGTGAATTATTTGGCGAACTGGTGACGTCTCCTGAGTCGGCTGCNATGCGCCACATATTCTTCGCCGAGCGTCAGGCNGCCAAGATNAAGNATCTGCCNAAAGGTACGGCNACCCGAGATATCAAGAAGGTNGCCATTATTGGTGGTGGCACCATGGGTGGAGGCATCGCCATGTGCTTTGCCGGAGTTGGCATACCGGTGGTGCTGGTTGAGGTTGATGACGCGGCCCTGGAGCGTGGTCTTGGTATAATTCGTAAGAACTACTCCATTACCGTACAGAAGGGNAAGCTCAGCGAAGACAAGATGGAGCGGCTGATCAGCACAATAAGTGGTACGACCNACTATGACGACATCGCTGATGTGGATCTGGTCATTGAGGCGGTGTTTGAAAACTTAAACCTCAAAACGGAGATCTTCGCTAAACTGGATTCGGTCTGCAAGGCCGGAGCCATTCTCGCAACTAACACGTCTTACCAGGATGTCGATGCGATTGCTGCTGCGACGGGTAGACCCCAGGATGTTGTTGGGATGCATTTCTTTTCTCCAGCCAATGTCATGAAATTGCTGGAAGTGGTTCAGGGAGATCGAACCGCTGACGATGCACTGGCAACGGCCATGGCGATCGGCAAGAAAATTGGCAAGGTGTGTGCGCTGTCAGGCGTATGCTACGGGTTTATCGGTAATCGGATGCTGGGCGGCTATGGTAGGGAGGCACAGATGTTGCTGCTTGACGGTTGCACACCAACTCAGGTCGATTCCGCCCTGGAGAGATTTGGTATGGCGATGGGCCCACTGGCCATGGGCGATCTTGCCGGTCTTGACGTGGGTTACAAAGCAAGGGAGGCGCGGACGGATCTACCTGATGATCCGAAGCTATATCGTATGGGCACCTTACTGGTTGAAATGGGGCGCTTTGGCCAGAAAACAGGTTCAGGTTTCTATACCTACGATCCTGAGACCCGCCGCCGCCAGTCAGACCCTGAAATAGAATCACTGATCAAGACAGAAGCCACCAAGCTGGGTGTCGAGCAACGCGAGGTGACAGAGGACGAAATTCTAGCTCGCTGTTTTTATCCCCTCATCAACGAGGGCGCGAAAATTCTTGAAGAAGGTATTGCGCAGCGGCCGAGTGACATCGATGTGGTGTATGTGTTCGGCTATGCCTTTCCGGTCGCCAAAGGTGGGCCGATGTTCTATGCAGACCAGGTTGGTCTGAAAAATGTGTATGACAAAATTTGCGAGTTCCGTGATCGGTACGGTGAACAGTACTGGCAACCCGCGCCACTGCTTGAACAGCTAGCAAAAGAAGGTAAGACTTTTGCTGAATGGGACAGAGAGAGGAGTCTGGCGTAATGCTTTCGTATCAAACCGGAGCGCCGGGTGCCCCGCTACTTGAGGTTGAATCATAAACCCCTGTGCCCACCGGTACAGAGGTGCTGGTAAAGACTGTTGCTTGCGAAGTCCGCCACTCTGATCTTCATCTACGCGACGGAAGGTTCGAACTTGGTGGCTGCAAGGTTCTGAATTTTGGTCGCGAAGGGCATAGCGGAGCTGATGAAGATGGTGTGTGAGGGCAAGATAACGCCCATCGACATCCAGGAGCGCCAACTCTTGGAGGGCGGTTCTGCTTTGACATACTTAGTACAGAGTGAAGCAAGCGATCGACAGGCTCTGATATCCGACTGAATGCTCAAAAAAGGAGAGAAGCGTTGCTAGCATTAGAGCAGTTCCGGGACTCTACCCGTGCCTGGCTGGAGGAGAACTGCCCTCCCAGCATGCGGACCCCCATGGTGCCGGAAGAAATTGTGTGGGGCGGTCGAGATGCGCTATTAGCCAACCCAGAAAGTAAGCTCTGGCTTGATAGGATGGCCGATAAAGGCTGGACCTGTCCCACCTGGCCTGCCGAGTACGGTGGCGGAGGCCTGAGTAGCGAAGAGGCAAAAATACTCGCTGAAGAGTTAGGGCGCATTAATGCGCGCGTCGCCTTGACCAGCTTTGGTATCAGTATGCTCGGGCCAGTATTGTTGGAATACGGTACCCACGAGCAGAAAATGGAGCATATTCCCAAGATCATCCGGGGTGAGATTCGCTGGTGTCAGGGATACTCGGAGCCCGGTTCCGGGTCAGATCTGGCCAGTCTGGGCACAAAGGCGATTCTTGAGGGTGATGAGTACGTTGTTAACGGCTCAAAAGTCTGGACTTCCTACGCGGATAGGGCGGACTGGATATTTTGTCTGGTTCGAACGGACTTCGAGGTTCCCAAACATTCTGGCATCAGTTTCCTGTTGTTCGACATGGCGAGCAAAGGAGTCAGTACGAAACCGATTCAGCTCATCAGCGGCTCCTCCCCATTCTGTGAAACTTTCTTTGATAACGTCCGCGTGCCGGCCGCGAATTTGATGGGTAGACTGAATGAAGGCTGGTCGATTGCCAAGCGTCTGCTACAACATGAGAGAACCATGATTTCCGGATTTGGGCTTGCCAGTGGGCAGGGTGATCGCGGAGGAACTACTTCTACGACTGCTAGTCTGGAAGGGGCTGCCATGCATTACAGNNGCGATAAAGATCGTCTTTCNGATCCTGCGCTGCGCGATCAGATTGCTCAATTTAAGATAGACAGTGAGGCCTTTGCGCTTACTTCGCAGCGCTCCAGCGAGGAGAGTAAACAGGGCGGGCCTAACGCCACGTCTTCTATGCTCAAATATTACGGCTGTGAGCTCAATAAGCGACGTTACGAGCTTCTCCTGAAGGCAATGGGGAGCCAGGGGCTTGGCTGGGACGGAGACGAGTTTGAGGCAGAAGAGCTGCAGGTTACCCGTGAGTGGTTGCGCTCTAAAGCAAATTCTATCGAGGGCGGGACGGCTGAGGTGCAGCTGAACATTGTGGCTAAGCGCGTTCTTGGATTGCCGGACATGCTAAGTCTCACCAACAAGAAATAGGGAAGAAACCGGTTATGGCGCTGGTATTAAGTGAAGACCAACAGTTGCTCAGAGATTCAGCCAGGCATTTCTGTCAGGACAACGCACCGATTTCAGTNGTGCGTCGCTTGAGAGACGAGAAATCTGAGCTCGGCTATGACGAAGCCATCTGGCGGCAGATGATTGAGCTTGGATGGCCTGGCATGGCGATTGCTGAAAAGTACGGGGGGTTTGAATTTGGCTATACCGGACTTGGTCTGGTTCTGGAAGAAACCGGCCGCACTCTTGCCAGCTCACCTCTCATTGCTTCGGTTCTGTTGGGTGCCAGTCTTCTGTCTGAAGCGGGTAATGAAGAGCAAAAGTCNAAATTATTGCCTCAAATCGTTGCNGGTAAACTGCGTCTGGCGGTAGGTGTTGATGAAGGGCCGCATCACGCTCCGTCGCGTGTCGCATGTTCAGCTGTGAAGGAAGGCACTGAGTATATCCTCACTGGGACCAAAAGCTTCGTCCTTGACGGCCAGACCGCAGATAAGCTCTTAGTTTCTGCGCGTACATCCGGTGAACCATACTCGGAGGNAGGAATCAGCCTTTTTATACTGGATGCGAATGCGCAGGGCCTGCAGATTCAGAGAGCCACTATGGTAGATAGTCGCAATTCTGCCAATCTGGTTTTGGACCAGGTAAGGGTCTCTGAAGACTCTCTGCTGGGAGTGGAAGGAGCGGGATTCACGGCGTTAGATACCGCACTGGACATCGCTCGTATAGGGGTTGCCTCAGAGATGCTTGGCAGTGTGCAGGAGGTCTTTCAGCGCATTGTTGANTATCTGAAACAGCGGGAGCAGTTCGGTGTGCAGATCGGCGCATTTCAGGCGCTNCAGCACCGGGCGGCTNAGATGTACAGCGAGATTGAGCTCTGCAGATCGGNAGTTCTCGGAGCTTTGCGGTGTCTNGACGACCCTTCGGCAACNGCGAAAGATCGCGCCATCATGGCCAGTCTCGCGAAAGCGAAACTGAGTGAANTNTCAGAAACAGTGAGCAACGAAGGGATTCAGATGCATGGCGGCATCGGAATGACCGATGAATTCGATATCGGCTTCTTCCTGAAGAGGGCAAGAGTGGCACAGCAGTTCCTGGGTGATGCCTCCTTTCATCGTGACCGTTACGCAACGCTGCATAATTTCTGATCGCGTAATCTGAGGACCTCTTGCGTTAATACCTCAAGCTTTTGAGTCACTGCAGGTTTCACCGTGCAACGGGTTGGAGAANTATAGCGCTGGTGCCGAAATCGTGTGAAATCAGCAGGCTAGCGCAAAACCAAACTCCCGGGGAATCCGTTAAAACGCATGCCGTAATTGAACCCGAACAGTAAANGAATTCAATTNAGGTGCTGGCTTGTAGGGCGGCTTGTCTCAATTNACGCNAGGNGGATGTTTCAGTTCGTCTTGCGATCGCTGTGAGAACCTCCATGCGGTNGATCAAGCTGATTTCAGGGCTTAAAAGGTTGCTCAATGTTACTTGCAAGTTTCGCNGCCGTTGTTGCGGTGCTCATATATCTTCCTTCCTTTTGGGTTCGTCGCGTGATGCGGTTGTACGGTGGCGACAGNGTCGATATCCCGGGTACGGGCGCAGAGCTGGCNCGGCACTTGATTGATCGATTCCAGCTTGACGGCGTCGCNGTGGAAGAGTGCGCACCATTCAAGGATCACTTTGATCCAAGAGGNCCCGTAGTCAGNCTGAGCCCACAAAATTATCAGGGNAGGTCTCTGACTGCTNTGGCCGTGGCGGCNCATGAAGTNGGTCATGCGATNCAATTCAGTCGACAGGAGCAGATCTTTCGGCTGCGAAGCAAATATCTGCCGGTGGCTTCGGCTCTGAATCGCTGNGGAATTCTAATCATGTGGCTCATCCCATTTGCCGGNATATTCCTGCGCGCCCCNGGAGCGATGGCAATCATGGTTGGCCTGTCATTGTGCCTGCAGTTAGGAGGTGCCATGGCCTATCTGATCATTTTGCCAGAAGAATGGGACGCTAGTTTCAATAAAGCCTTGCCGATTCTGATTGAAGGGGCCTATATCGAACCAACAGAAATCCCGNTAGTCAGACAGATATTGAAAGCAGCGGCTTTGACCTATTTTTCAGNNGCTCTGGCTAATATTCTGAATATAAGTCGGTGGTTNTTGNTGTTTCGCAGATAATCTANCNGCGCAAGCGCCTCGGGAAAGGGTTAATGGAAGTGATAAAAAAAGTTTGTGTGTATTGTGGTTCCGGATCTGGAGCAGGGGGGGTGTACCTGAAGGGCGCGCGTGANCTTGGTGAAGAATTTTTGAGAAGGGGAATAGAACTCGTATATGGCGGTGCCAGTATCGGGCTGATGGGAGAGCTGGCCAATACTGTTTTACAAGGTGGCGGAAAGGTGACCGGGGTAATGCCGGTCGGTCTGTTCCGCCGTGAGGTCCCGCATCATGATTTAACGGAAATGATTAAGGTGCGCACCATGCATGAGCGTAAAGCCATTATGGCGGATCTGGCCGATGCTTTTATTGCGCTGCCCGGTGGTCTCGGAACCGCTGAGGAGTTATTCGAAATACTGACCTGGTCACAGCTGAAAATTCACAGCAAACCCTGTGGCATCCTCAACACTGCAGGATACTACGATAAGTTGTCAGAATTTCTGACACATGCGTTTGATCAGCAATTTATCAGAACGCAGCACGAATCAATGATAAAATGGTCTGAGTCGCCGGCTGGGTTGCTGGATAAATTTGCGCACTACAGTCCCCCGACCGAGACCAAGTGGTTGAATCTGGACCGTGGATAGTCTCAGTTATAGTTGGCCTGAGCCTATGAGTCTGCAAAATGAACTTGATCTGCTGGAGTATCCATGGACGAGTCTTTGAATGTGTATGACGAGCCACTGATTCCCTGTGGGACAGATCCGGTGACGGGCTACTACCGCGATGGGTGCTGCAATACGGGCGCCGGAGATCACGGTTCCCATACGGTCTGTGTCGAGGTGACGCAGGAGTTCCTCGAATTTTCCCGCTCACGAGGCAATGACCTGATGGCGCCGGCCCCGCAATTCGGCTTTCCCGGTTTGTCTCCCGGTGACAACTGGTGTTTGTGTGCCGCGCGCTGGCTCGAAGCTTGCAAAAACGGGAGGGCGCCGAGAGTGTATCTAATGAGCACACACAAACGAGCGCTAGAGGTTGTGCCTCTGGAAATGCTGAAGCAGCATGCCGCCGACATCAACTGAGTCAGGCGCATCACGCTTATATGAACTCAGGCCGCTTCCGGAAAAATATTCAGAAGTGAAGGTGAAAGCGAGGAGACAGACTGCGAATCAGTAAGCGTCTAGCCCCTCGGTCAATTCAATTCGAACACCGCCAGGATCGGTAAAAAACGCGGTTGCTATTCCAAGCGCCTCATTTTTTTGGTACGGAACTTCGAATTGGATGCCTTTGGCCTGTAGCTTTAGATAAAAATCCTTGAGATTCTCAACTTCAAAGCCAATGTGGTCAATGGCGGCTCCGATAGTGTGCTCTCGCGGGTCATTGGAATTGCCAAAACTCAGATTGGTGCCCGGCACGTTTGTTGTAGTTGCGATTGAGCCACGAGGACGAATTTCCAATTCAAAAACCTCTACATACCAATCCAGCAGGCTTTCGTAATCTGGCGTGAAGTAGTGAATGTGATAGCCGGTGAATTCCTCGTGAAGGCTCTGATCCTCTTGAAGTTCCACATAGACGCCATCTGGTAGCGTCACGTAAGCGTTAGTTTGACCTTCGGCGCCGATAAATACTCGGCCCATTTCGAATCCTGCAGATTCCCATTTATCGATGAACTGCTGAATGTTTCGTACTTTGAAGCCAAAATGGTCCATCACCGTTTCTCGGGAGCCCATCGTGGGAATTTGTTCGGCAAACATCACTATCAGGTTCGGAAATTTTACAGCGCGTTCACGCCCGATGCTGATTTCTTCACCACCAAAGTGTTTGGTCCAAATGTCAATGTGCTGTTCAATGTTAGAAACATTCAGGTGTAATTGGCCATAAGTGATACCGGAACTATTCGGAGTAGCCAGTTGTGCATGCACCATCTGACTGCACAAAGTAAGCATTAAAGCTGATAGTAGCGTTTTCATTCTCCTGTCCTCGCTGTCGGGTTGTTCAGGTCGTTAATCGATGAATGCCTGATAAATTCCGCTTCGTAGTTTGCTGTAATCGTCTATTCCCTGTGCCGGGATCAGTTGAGTTAGATAAACCACGACCAACTCTTCAGTCGGGTCCACCCAATAGGTCGTATGGTAAGCACCCCCCCAGCCATACTCTCCTTCAGAGCCGAGTATGCCTCTCTCGCCTAAATCGGTGACGACAAAAAAACCCAGACCGAACCCCTGTCCATCGCGGAACGGTATGCCTCCAAGGTGATCAGTTGTCATAAGCTCGATCGTCTTGCGCGATAGGACGCGCTGCCCGTCCAGTTCGCCACCGTTCAGGGTCATTTGCAGGAATCGGGCGTAGTCGTTTGCGGTGGAGAGTAGGCCGGCGCCGCCGGAGAATGAGGTATTAGGACCGCTGCCCTGCACATAGAGACCCTGACTCCGCATTCCGTCGCTGCTGTCGATCGCACGTATTCCTCCTTCTGGTGCAGGCTCATAAACGACAGAGAGTCGAGCAGCTTTATCTTCTGGCAGGAAGAAATAGGTATCGGTCATTGCCAGGGGCTCAAACAGTTCTTCGGTCAGAAAAGTGCTCAGATCTTTGCCGCTGGCGACCTCTATCACAGCGCCAAGGATGTCTGTGTTGTACCCATAGATATACTCTTCTCCCGGATGCTGGTCCAGAGGCAGGGACGCCATCCGCCTTATGGACTCCAGAACCGGTTCAGTTTTGTCGGCAAAGTACCATCCTTGAAAACTCGCTTGCTGCCACTGATCCCGCGCAGGACCGCTGCCATAGCTGACCCCGCCGGTGTGGGTAAGCAGATGGCGAATGGTGATGGGCCGTCTGGCGTCTTCTTGGCGATAGCTGCCGTCCGTTTCGCTGACAGCAACTTCCATGTTCTCCCATTCAGGGATATAGCGACTCAGAGGGTGGCTGATATCAAGCTGGCCGCGCTCATGGAGTATCATGATGCCGGTGCTCACCAGTGCTTTTGTCTGTGAGGCGATCCGGAAAATGGAATCCTCACTCATTGGGATCCCCGCTGCCTTATCCTGCCAGCCGTTGGCGGCCGAAAAAACAACCCGACCCTTACGAAGTACCATGGCGACCTGACCGGCAAGCTGTTCATTCTCCACATAAGATTTCAGGACCGTATCCAGGCGGTCGAGCCGTTCTGATGACATGCCAACTCGCTCCGGCCTGACGCGTGAAAAGTCGGCGGCAAAGCCGAGTTGCGCGGTGGCGAGCAGAATAACTGTGATCGTGGCGAATAGGCGTAAAAAGGGGAGGGATACTCGCATGGCCTTGGTGTCCTCTTTAGTGATGCTTCATCCATGCCTGGATAATTCGAAGGATTCTTAATTAGGTCGTCTGACTATCTCTGAAAAGAACAGGAAAAACAATAATGAATTCAGATCGCAGAATCGCGTTGAGATAAAAAGNGGGCTTGGAGTCCCGCTCCCGGAGCGCATTCAGGGCAGTTCATTCTCNAAAAANNCTGGCAAGACGGAGACCGGCCAGCCCGAGCCTCTCCCAGCNAGAATGCAGATTGCTGTCGTCGATTCGTATTGCGTTTCCACCTCTGTCGCCGGTCTCGAANAGAGATGCGGTNTAAAGTGAACCTGTATNTAANGGCTGNTGGATGTCACCGANAAGATGCAATACCCAGCACAAGGCGATTGCGCGCGCGGGCGCCGGTGCGGAAGCGTTGCNNAGCACANCCGCGTTGTAGTCANTGCCGNTGACTACATTTGATACCNTCTCTTCGCTNTCAACCTCGCGTCGGTCTATTCCNTCAACGTNGGCAAACGCTTCGATGCCTAGNTAGACATTACCNTGGAAGGGTGCTGAGTCTCTGATTCAGGCACCGTCGGTGTAGTGCCATGAGGAGCGGTTGTGTCGTGCGCGTTCCCCGTCAGGCAGGCCACGGGCCGCTGCCTGACCAAGCAGCCACTGCGTCATTTGCTCTTCGTTATCGCGATCAATGTAGCCGGGTATCTGATTAATGAAGTCCTGCTGATAGCGAGGACGCGCCCGCAAGATGTTAATCAATTTAGCAGCGGTTTCCGGTTTCATGAATTCCAGCGCCACTGCGGCGCTCAGTCGGTGGCCAACCGAATCCCAGGCGAGCGCAGGAGCGCCCCAACTGATGGGTATAAGCAGTAGCGGTAAAAACAGTCGGATGCAAAGTGAACGGATTACTTGTTGAGTCACTCGGGGTTCTTCGGCTGCTCAGTAACTGTGGGTGCGAAAGCACCCACAGCAGGCCGCTTTAGTAAACTTCGAAAAGTCCGGCAGCACCCATGCCCCCGCCAACGCACATGGTGCAGACCACGTATTTCGCGCCCCGGCGCTTACCTTCGATCAGTGCATGACCGACCATCCGGGCGCCGCTCATGCCGTACGGATGGCCAATTGAAATTGCACCACCATTAACATTCAACAGTTCATTGGGTATGCCCAGCTCATCTCGGCAGTAGATTACCTGCACGGCAAACGCTTCATTCAGCTCCCACAGGTCGATGTCATCCATGGACAGATTGAATCGCTCCAGCAGTTTCGGGACGGCTTTAACCGGGCCAATGCCCATTTCATCAGGTTCGACTCCGGCAACTGCCATGCCTCGATAGGCGCCGAGCGGATCTAGGCCTTTCTGTTCGGCCAGTTTGCTGTCCATCACCACGGAAGCAGAGGCTCCATCGGACAGCTGGCTGGCATTCCCTGCTGTGATAACCCCGCCCTCGAATACCGGCTTCAGTCCGTTCAGCCCTTCAAGGGTCGTTGTCGGTCGGTTGCCTTCGTCTTTTTCGAGATGGACGTCGTGGACGCTCTGCTCTTTGGTTTCTTTGTCAACGAAGACCATTTTCGAGGGCAGTGGTGCGAGTTCTGCATCGAAGGCACCTGCCTGCTGAGCTGTGGCGGTCCGCTGCTGGCTTTGCAGAGCATATTCGTCCTGCTGCTCACGGCTGATGTTGTAGCGCTTGGTGACGATCTCGGCAGTCTCCAGCATCGACATATAAGCGTGCTCGGACTTGCCAGTGACGCTGGGACTTTGCGCTCGGAATCCGTTGCGGTGTTCGTTCTGCACCAGACTGATAGAGTCCAGCCCTGCTCCGATCACAATGGGCATGTTGTCATTGACGACCTGCTTGGCGGCAGTACAGATTGCCATCATGCCCGATGCGCACTGACGATCTATGCTCATGCCCGAGACTGAGCTCGGCAGCCCTGCTGCAACAGCTGCCGTTCTGCCTATGTTGTAGCCTGATGTACCCTGCTGCATGGCGCAACCCATAATGACGTCATCGACCTCACCCGGCTCGATTCCTGCTCGGCGGACTGCTTCAGCAATCACATGGCCGCCAAGTGTGGGGGCGTCGGTATCATTGAACGCTCCTCTGTAGGCTCTGCCGATAGGCGTTCTTGCGGTTGCTACGATTACTGCTTCTTTTGTCATGTTTTGCTCCGGTTACTAATTGTCGACCACGAGTTGCAAGACCTGCTCTATTGCATTTCTGGCCAATTCTTTCATTTCGTCATCCGTCCTGTCCTGAATGGGATGCGGAACGAATACGCTTTTGGGGTAGATGCCCAGGGAATTGCCCTGCGCTTTTGCTGCCTGTATAAATTCAGAAGAGGCAACGAATCCGGCGGGAATGCCGCGGCTTTCAAGGTCCATGATGTCATGCAAACTGCACGAGGTACATGAGCCTCAGTCGGCCAGTCCTTCAATGACGGCGTCGCATTCACTGCTGATCCGCTGATAAAGCTCTTTGGGTGCCACTCGAGCGAATGTGGGCTTGGCATACCTGAGTACTGTGGCCCCTAACGCTTCAAGTTCTGTTTGGACCTCATCGAGAAATTCCTTACCACGTGGTTTGGAAATATCCAATAGGCCTATGGTCATTTCACTCAGTGTTGTCAGGCGGGGCAAAAGCTGCCGTTTCGCCGGGCGGTGTTCGCTGGTCGGGTCCAGCATCATTATAGTGCTCATTTGAGTCTCCGTTATTAAATGCGTTGAGAGACAAGTTGACTGCCTCTTTCCCCAGAAGCCACCCAGCCACTGATAATGGCCGAAAACATGCCAGCCGTGCCGCCAGCAGTGACAATATGCAGACCATCGTCCCGGAACTTGCTCAGTAACTTATCTTTTAGTCTTTGCGGCATGCCTTCCGCTATCCCGCCGGTCCCACTTACGAGTTCAGTGCCCGGGGTAACCAGTTCGTCGTGAATGGCCTGCAGCAAATCCTGTTTGTTCCATCCGTTCGTTCGCAGCACCCGTCTGTGTTCCGGACATACCACAAGCACGGCATCGGCCAGTGCGAACTTCTTGACATGAACAACGGATCGCAGGCTGGCAGCCATGCTTTTTGCCAGCGATTGAGGAGTCCGGGAGAGTTGATCCAGGATGGGCTGTACGCCATCACCCGCGAACAGGCTGACCACGGATTCCTCGCGCTGATACCCCTGATCCATGGCTAGGTTAGGCCATGCGTCATCTGATTCGTCTTCCGCGAAGCAAAAAGTGTATTTACCAGGGGTTCCCAGTGTTGCCCGGTCGATGCCGCCCGGTTTGCCGCCTCCGACGTTTCTGATCAGCAGCTGCAGAGCCCTGCCGATTGTTGCATTGGCGCGGTTGCCCTGACCCAGTGCATTGCCCCCTGAATTCATGCCGATATGTCTGCTTTCAGGGCCGTTAACGATTACAACGGGTGATGAAAAGTAGGTGGTACAAAGCAGGCCATGCATACAGAAGCGATCCTGTAGGGCAGCTCTCACGACGGCAATGACGGTCGGTAAATATTCGGGTTTACAACCGGCCATGACGGCATTGATTGCCACCTTTTCAACACTGCAGGGGATGTTATCCGGTGGCACAATGCCGATTAGTTCGTCAGCTTCCAGTTCGGTTCCGGCCAGCATGCGCATGACCCGCACAGGCGTAGGCGGAACGACAGGCAGGCCGTCCGACCAACCGCGATCGAAGCAGGCTTCCGTGTCATCCTCAGCGTCGGCAAGCTCGATACGTCGCGCTTTGAGTTTTTGACTGTCAAACTTGGCGGCAAGCTTTTCGGCCATACCGGGGTCTTCGGTCAGAGAGCCGCAGCCCGGCTTGAAATCGATGAGCCCTGCACCCAGCTCGGGAATGCCGGTAAATTCCTGCCACTGCTGTTTTTCCCAACCGACGATGCGCTGTTCATCTTCATCATGCCGGATTAGGGTCGGCACGATCTCAATGTTTTGCCGGTAGGACTGCTCTAACTCACCGTCGTCAATCCGTTGGTTAATCTCTTCGAGGAAAGACATGTCATCCTGAATATAGACAGTCAAACGACTGCCTAGGAGTTCGTACAGCAGTTTGGCAACAGGCTCGATGAGCTCGCAGGTCGGGCAGGACTTTTTTACGAAAAGCGAGTAGCTGGTGGCAGTTGATGAAGGCATGATGTCAGTAGTAGGCCGATGGCGGTCAGTAGATGAAACCCAGTGTGGAGATGCCGACCAGCACATTGATGATCATGAAGATCGAAGAGGTGCGCGACATCACTTTCCAGAGCTGCGGCCCTTTGTAGGCCGCCTTGATTCCCAGAATCAGCAGAGAAGTGTAGGCCAGTGCTGCAACGACGATGCCGGAATACAGCAGCCACCGCTCCCGGTCTACAGCCTGACTGCCAAAGATAAAAAAGCTGCTGGCGCCCAGAAAGAACAATAGCCAGTAAGTGACAGCCAGACCAAATTCGCCGCCAAGGAGTTTACTCATAAACGAGTGTCCCTCGTGTTGAGAAGCGGAATGTTCGGTGGGGCGTATCTCAGAATCTGTAATCATGAACCAAGTGTACCTTACTGACAGGGCCGGGTGAATCGCCGCAATGATGCCCAATCCAGGGGTTTCAGGCCGCCCTGACAGCCGGCGGCAGAGGCTCGAATCGAAAGCCAGACTTCCTCATGAGTTCAATTCAGCAGACCCGAAGTTCACATCAGCCCCGCGCACGGTATACTCCTGGCGTGGATTGGTATTCAGGTCCGGTGAGCACCCACTCGGCTAGCTACCAAGGAGTTTTATGAGCGCGGATACCGTTTTTTCTTTTTGCAGCACCCTGGTTTTGCCCGGGTGGCTTTTGTTGCTCTTCTTGCCGCGTTGGAAATGGACCCTCGCGGT
>NZJB01000036.1 GCA_002691885.1 Gammaproteobacteria bacterium | reverse complement strand
CGGCAACCGGAGCTGGCTCTGGCATGGGCGGTATTGATCGCAGGCTTTGCTCAGTTACTGTTTCAGCTGCCTCTTCTGGCCCGTCTGCGCCTGTTATCGGTACCCCGGCCTAACCTTGACACAGAAGGCGTATCGCGAATCAAGCAGCTTATGCTGCCGGCGCTGTTCGGGGTTTCCGTCAGTCAGATCAATTTACTGCTGGATACCGTGATTGCATCTTTACTGGTCACGGGCAGCGTTTCGTGGCTGTACTATTCCGATCGTCTGATGGAGTTACCACTGGGCACTTTTGGTATTGCCATTGCGATAGTTGTTNTGCCGAGCCTGTCGCGGCACCACGCCGAATCTTCACCTGAAGCCTTTTCTGAAACCCTGGACTGGGCGTTGAGGTTGGTAGTCCTGATTGCCTTGCCGGCAACCATCGGACTTATGCTGCTCGCAGAGCCGCTGCTGATCACCCTTTTCCANAATCAGAACTTCCCAGTCGGGGATGTTGTCAGTTCGGCCGGCAGTTTGCGGGCATATGCTGTTGGCCTGCTGGCTTTCATGGGGGTGAAGATTTTTGCTCCGGGCTTTTACGCCAGACAGGACACGGCGACGCCTGTNCGCATCGGGGTGATTGCGATGTCAGCCAACATGNTCCTCAATCTTCTGTTTTACCTCGGTGGTTGGGCCCATATTGGTCTGGCGCTTGCCACGAGTCTTGCCGCTTACCTCAACGCCGGGGGGTTGTTGCTGATGCTGAAGCGCGCAGGTGTATTTCGGTTTCACCCAGGCTGGCCGCGCTTTCTTTTCCAGATTTTGCTGGCAAACGTGATCATGCTGGTTTTTGTTTTCTATGGTTTGGGCTCCTGGTCNGCNTGGCTAGANTGGTCTGTAGTCGAACAGATTGTCAGGCTGATCTTTCTGGTGTTTGCCGGANTCATGATTTATCTCGCTGTTCTGTTTGCAACAGGTATGCGTTGGTCGCAGTTCAATCGGTAGGGATTTAAAGAGTCCCGTCACGTATGAGTTATCGAAGCAGGCTGTGATACAGGGCAGATGATTGACAAACTGATAAACCAAACCCGCGAGAAAGGGTTCAGCCACAGCAGCCGTAAGCGGAGTAGCTANCAGGTGAAAAAAGTTTACTCAAACAACAATATCGCTCTGGTCTGGCANGTAAAAAACATGCTTGAGCAACAGGGGATTGAGGCAGAAACGAGAAATGACAGCTTGTATTCCGTAGCCGGTGAGTTGCCAGTGACCGAGTGCATGGGTGAGGTTTGGGTGGTTAACGCGCTCAATTATCAGACAGCTGTGCGAATGGTCAGCGAAATGGAGTTAGCCAGCCTGGCCGAAAACGNTGCCTGGGTCTGTCATGTGTGTCACGAAGAGGTTGATGGCTCTTTTTCGGTTTGCTGGAACTGTCAGGCGGTGCCAACAGACCCCGCTATCGGGGTAACTGAGTAAATCAGGAATCATTGCCATCGGCTCTGTGTTACGGTGCGCACAAAATTTGCTTCAGGCGGCACTTGACNAGAGACTGTTTGTGCCTGCCATCAGGCCCGTGACATGAATTTTCCTGTGGCGGTATTCACTCTAACTGTTTCACCAGGCGCCAANTATTCGGGTACCTGAATTTCAAGACCGGTTGATAAAGTTGCTGTCTTGCTCCGGTTGGTCGCTGAGGAGCCCGTTACAGCTGGTGGTGTGTCGATAACNTNAAGACTCACTGACTGAGGCAGTTCGACGGCAACAAGGTTGTCGTCAACAATGAGNGCGATGATGTCTTCNTGCTGTTCGANCAGATACGGAATTTGCTCATCCATCTGGCTGGCTTCCAGGCCGTACTGGGTGAAATCTTCCATATCCATGAAGTAATAGATTTCACCATCACGATAGGAGTACTGGACTGCAATTCTTGAGCAGTCTGCTTCTNTAAGAAGATCTTCACCTTTNAAAGAGCTGTCCAGCTTCTGGCCCGTTNTCAGGTTGTTAAAGCGGANCTTATAGAGAGTAGAAGCGCCCCTTGAGGACGGCGATTTAGCATCCAGCTGCTTTACGATATGCGGAAATCCATCGATTTCCACTACTATGCCTTTTTTCAGTTCACTCGCTTTGGGCATGGCTTATTCCTCGTCTGATGCCGATCTCTCAGGCCAAAAAAACTGCCGTACTCTCGTTGGCACGGGGCAGTGCGAACGTTAAAGCAAAGCCTGCTGATGTACAATGANGATAGAGTGAATCCGGAATTTCTTTGAGTTGGTTCATGATTTACCCCATAATCCACGCCTCCTCGATATCGGAGTAACTATGGCAAACGCAGAGAGCAATGAGGTTCATAACCTGCATATCACAGGATTTGAACACCTGCCCACGCCTGATGACTTGCGGCAAGAGTTTGCTCTTCAGGGTCAGGCTTTGNATACAGTCCGAGAAGGTCATCGTGCAGTGAAAGGCATTCTGGAACGCACAGATCCGCGCCTTATCGTCNTTGTTGGTCCGTGCTCGATCCACAACCCGGATGAGGCAATGCAGTACGCCCGCTTACTTAAGCCGCTGGCGGACGCGCTGTCTGATGAACTGTTAATCCTGATGCGGGTTTATTTCGAAAAGCCGAGGACGTCTGTCGGCTGGGAAGGGTTGATTTACGATCCGTTTCTCGATGGTAGTCACAGGATCGACCAAGGGCTCCGAACGGGTCGAAAGCTCATGCTGGAAATAGCCGAGCTGGGCCTGCCCATCGCGATTGAAGCTCTGGATCTGATCTCTCCTCAGTACTTGCAAGACCTNGTGAGCTGGACGGCAATTGGTGCCCGTACNACGGAATCGCCCACCCATCGNAAGCTGGCCAGNGGCATCTCCTCGGCTATCGGCTTTAAAAATAACGTAGACGGTGATCTTTCGGTGGCGATCAACGGCATNNTATCGGCATCAGCGAATCACAGTTTCATCAGCGTCACCGGTGAGGGACGCGTGGCGGTATTCCGCACGGAAGGCAATCCGCACTGTCATGTTATCCTGCGCGGTGGAAAGGCNCCCAACTATCAACCTGAGTTTGTGGCGCAATGTGAGGCTGAGCTGCGACAAGCGGGTCACGCTGAAAATCTCATGATCGATTGTAGTCACGGGAACTCGCAGAAAGACCCGGCCAGGCAGCGGGAGGTGCTCAACTCTGTCGCAGAGCAGATTGGTCAGGGAAACCGGTCCATCATCGGCGTGATGCTTGAAAGTAATTTGGAGGAAGGCAATCAGNCTATTCCTGACGATCTGGCAGAAATGCGCCCTGGTGTCTCCATTACTGACGCCTGCATCAGCTGGACGACGACCGAGACACTCCTGAGGGCATTCGCCGAAGCCGTTCGCAGCTCGCTACAGGCGCGGACAGCGACTCAGAGAACCGCTTTTATGCTTTCAACCAGATAGTCAATATTGTCGTCATTTATGCTGGCAATGTTGATCCGGCTGGAACCTACCANGTAGATACTGTACTGCTGGATCAANGTATGGANCTGGTCCTTGTTGACGCCCAGAAATGAGAACATGCCTTTTTCTTGCTCGATGAAGCGGAAGTCTTGGTCAACTCCGGCGCTCTGGAGTCTTGTGACAAGCAGCGCACGGAGGCTGTTGATCCGGTCACGTATTTCTTTAAGCTCGGCATCCCAGTCACTGCTGAGTTCGGGGTTTTCCATGATGGTCTGAACGATGGCCGCGCCGTGATCTGGTGGCATTGAGTAATTGGCGCGCGCTGCTGCTGCCAGCAGCGTGGTTGCCGCGGCAGTGGCATCGGCGGTTTCACAAATAAGTGTGAGCGCTCCGGTGCGTTCGCGATAGAGACCGAAGTTTTTAGAGCAAGAGCTTACGACGATCAGTTCTGGCAAAGACTCTGCAAGTAAGCGGACACCATAGGCATCGGCGTCGAGACCGTTCCCCAGGCCCTGATAGGCCAGATCGATGAGTATCGTAAAACCCTGAGTTACTGCCGCATCTTTCACGGCGTGCCATTGCTCGGTGGTCAGGTCAGCTCCGCTCGGATTGTGGCAACAACCATGTAGCAACACCAGATCACCCTTCGGTACCTTACACAGGCACTCAAGCATTTCGTCAAACTTCACAGCATGGGTGTCATAGTCATAATACGGATATTTCTCGAATTGAAGTCCGGCTGAACCAAGCAGAGGGATGTGGTTTGCCCAGGTCGGATCACTCACCCAGACAGTCGCATCCGGATTGGCCTGACGAATAAACTCAGCAGCAATGCGAAGTCCGCCGCAACCGCCGGGAGTTTGTACGGTGACTCGACGATCGGCGAGTGATTGCTTGAGCGTGTTACCCAAAAGCAGGCTGGCAACGATCTCATTGTATCCGGCAGCGCCAGTCGGGGCGACATAAGCCTTGCTGTCCTGCGANGCAACCAGAACTTCTTCTGCTCTTTTTACNGCGCGCATAACCGGTGTNTTGCCGTTGGCATCTTTGTAGACGCCAACGCCCAGGTCGACTTTAGAAAGACTGGTGTCGGAACGGTAGGCAGCTGACAAGCCTAGAATAGGGTCGGGTGGAAGCGGTTGGAGTGATTGGAACATGTTGGCGTCTCTATCTGCGTTGGTAGGCTTTCAGGGTGTTCTGAAGTAAGGAGGCGCGAGTCATCGGGCCGACACCTCCGGTGACAAAGGTGATATAAGAACATTTGTCCTTAACCTGTTCAAAGTCAACATCACCGACATTACGGAATCCGGATTTGCGTGTGCTGTCCGGTACTCGGGTCTGGCCCACGTCGATCACGACTGCGCCGTCCTTGACCATATCGACGGTNACAAATTCAGTTTTGCCGATGGCCACGATCAGTATGTCTGCGCTGGCACACAGTGCCNTGAGATTTTTTGTTCTGCTGTGTGCAAGNGTGACCGTTGCGTTACCGGGGTTGGTGTCGCGCGACATCAGAACTGCGATNGGNGTACCGACGATGTTACTGCGGCCCAGTACCACGCAGTGTTTCCCTTCCGTTTCAATCTCATAGCGGTANAGNAATTCCATAATGCCGTTGGGCGTGGCCGANACAAAAGTNGGCAGCCCGATGCTGAGATTGCCAACATTTTCCGGGCAGAATCCATCGACATCCTTTTTTGGATCGATCGCTAGGATCACCTTATGTTGGTCAATCTGTGGAGGTAGTGGCAGTTGAACAATAAACCCGTCAATTGCGTCATCNGTGTTGAGTTCGTCGATTTTTGCCAGCAACTCCACCTCTGTTGTGCTCGCCTTCATCCTGACCGTCGTTGAGCCAAAACCAACTTCTTCGCAATCGCGGACTTTCATGCCGACGTAATTCTGACTGGCGCCATCATCACCGACTAGAACCGCCGCCAGATGTGGAGGGCGCTTGCCGGCAGCAACGATGGCTTCAACTTCTAGGGAGATCTCCTGGCGTATTTGNTGAGAACAGGCGGTTCCGTCGAGTAGCTGCATCGTGGTTAATCCAAGTGAGGTAATGGGGTCTGGTTACCCCGCAGACGCGCTAAGAGATGCGTGAGCCGGCGAGCGGTTAACGGGCCGATATGTTAAATGACGTACTGGTGCAGCTCAAGCCGGCTATTACCAGGTCCCTGAGTTTTCCATGGACAGCCAAGGTTCAGCAGGGGATAAAGGTTCGCCCTCCTGCAGTAATTCGATGGAGATGTTGTCAGGGGATCTGATAAACGCCATACGACCGTCACGAGGAGGGCGATTGATCTTGACGCCTTGGTCTGAGAGACGCTGACAGAGTGCGTAAATGTCGTCCACAGCGTACGCCAGATGACCGAAATTTCGGTCTTCTCCGTAGTCTTCGGGGTCCCAATTATAAGTCAGTTCCACCTGAGCGGTTTCATCACCGGGCGCGGCGAGAAAAACCAAGGTGAAACGCCCCTGCTCATTGTCATATCGACGCAGCTCTTCGAGGCCAAGCTTGTTGCAGTAAAAATCCAGTGAGCTCTCCAAGTCGCTCACTCTGACCATCGTGTGTAGATATTTCATCAAACTGTCCTTCTGCTTTAGCGGCTTTGCTGTATTGCAAAGCTAGTTAATCACCACTTGTCGGATGCTCTTGCCGGCATGCATCAGATCAAATGCCTGATTTATGTCTTCCAATGGCATTTTCTGGGTGATCAGCGGGTCGATGTCAATTTTTCCATTCATGTACCAATCAACAAGCCTCGATAGGTCAGTTCGCCACCGTGCCCCAAAGGCCGTGCCGCACAAGCTTCTGTCGGTTAACAGTTGGGATAGTCGGGTTGCAATTTCCTGTCCCGCACCGGCCTTGGGGCCTTCCAGATCCACTTCTGGGATCTCCTGGGCGTCTCCCGCAGCATAAGCGACAGCGGCGCTGGGTTGCATAGGGCACGTTCTCGTCTGAGCGATTCGGTTGATGGCGCTTGAATTATGGTCTTGCCTCACCGAGTGGGTAAACGCTTCAGTGCTCAATTGTAAGCGAGTCTGAGCAGCTGGCCAACCTGCCAAGCTGTGTTGATAGAATCTCTCAGCTCGGAATGCTGGAGCGAGCAGTCAAGGGCGGTTATCATCCGGCGCGTCAAGTTGACTGCTAATACTGCTACCAGGTAACTCAGGTATCAAAGTGGAACTCTTAATTGCTGTGCTGGTCATTTTTGTGGGCTCTTATGTGCAGAGCTCTATTGGCTTCGGTTTGGCAATTATTGCTGCTCCGCTCTTGTATTTCATCGACCCTCTGTATGTGCCTGCGCCGATCACAATTTGCGCCTTAACCCTGTCCGTCGCCAATGCGGCGAAGTTCTCGAATTCAATTTCGTTTGCCGGTCTGAAATTTGCCATTCTCGGTCGCGTTCCGGGGACGGTGGCCGGGGGCTTGCTCTTGCTGTGGATTGATCAGCGCTCGCTTGCCCTGTGGTTAGGTCTTTCGGTCATTGTTGCCGTCGGTTTGAGCCTTTCGAATATCATGTTGAGACCAACTGCGCCTGCCATGTTTTCAGCCGGGTTCTTTTCGGGGTTTATGGGAACCAGCTCATCAATCGGCGGGCCGCCGATGGCTTTGGTGTTGCAACATGAGGAAAATGACTTCATCCGGGCTAACCTCGCAGCTTTTTTCATTGTCAGCTGTTTGATGTCTCTGGCGATGCTGACAACCGTGGATCGCTTCGCTTGGCCGCACATTCAGATTTCATTGCCCTTGATACCGGCAACCTTGCTGGGTTACTGGGTTGCAATGAAAACCTTGCGTCTGATTTCTAATCAGCGGCTTAGGACAGCTTCTCTAATTCTGTGTGGGATTGCCGGAAGCAGTGCCGTGGTGTCCTACTGGTTATGAGTCATGCGTTTCTCTCTGGCGATGGTTTGTTTGACGGTTCGGTTGGTTCTTCAGATCAGCTTTCAGGCTTAAGGGTCGACTCAAAGAACCCGAAAGTGGCGGTCTGCAAGGAATCGGTGACGGAGTAGAGATGGCAGACTGGCCTCAGGAAACCACCATAGCTGCATTCAAAAGAGCGTGGACCCTTGAAGGTGAAGCTTTCTGGACGACTGTATTTTCGATGCATCAAGGTAAGATGCAAATAAAGAGCCCCAAAGTTGCGGTTGCCAATTTGCAAAAGATTTTTGAAGCCACTTTCAAGCTGGCAAATGCGAAAGGTTTCCAGGCGATGACTCTGCGGGATCTCAGTCGGGAAACAGGGATCAGCATGGGAGGGTTGTACGCCTATATTGGCAGTAAAAATGAATTAGCCTCGGTCATTGAAGGCGTTTTGCGCACTTATATCGATCAGGTTATTGGCGAACTGGTAAACGAGGGCCTTGATCCGATCGCCCGTCTGCGCGCGAGCATTTTCGGTGAGGTGTTCATGATTCAGATCCTGAACCCCTGGTATTACTTTTGCTACATGGAATTGAAAGGGCTCGATCGGGAGCAGCAAGAACAGGCGCTTGATCTCGAGTTGAGATTTGACAGCCTTTTAGTTGATGCCATCCTAGCAGGAATGAAACAGGGCCAATTCTCCTGCGAAAAGCCAAAACTGCTCGCGGCATCGATTACCGCTCAGCTTCAGCAGTGGCACCTGAAGCAATGGAAATTCAAGCTTCAGGAAGTCAGCATGGAAGAGTACGCAGAGCACATTTTTGAGAATCTGCTGCTGTGTCTGAGCTATCGTCGATAAATCGGCCTGAATCAGCTGTTTTTTGCGATTAAGCCGGTCTTATTGGCGTAGAATGCTCTGATTTCCGCCATGTCCTTGTCGAAGTCTCCGCTTGGCGTATAGAAATCTGCAAACCCGGCTTCTTTCTTGCTAGCATCGACATAGCCCAGCAAAATCGGAACCTTTGCATTGTTGGCTATATGATAGAAACCACTTTTCCACTGCTTGACCTTGCTGCGTGTTCCTTCAGGTGGAATCAGCACAACCAGTTCATCGTTTTCCGCAAATTGCCGGACGGTTTCGTTGACCATGTTATGGGAAGCGGAACGGTCGATGGGAATGCCTCCGAGCCATTTCATGAGCCATCCAACCGGGAAAGTGAACAGGGTATGCTTACCCATCCAGAATACCCTCAGCTCGAGCTTGAGTACCACCATCAACATCAGGGGAAAGTCCCAGTTACTGGTATGGGGAGCAGCGATCAAAATGCAGCGCTGGTGAGGCAGGGGTTCGCCGCGAGTCGACCAGCCGATCAGCTTGAGTATGATCCGAGATAGCAGTCTGATAAAGGGCGTCAATACGGGGGTTGAAAAAATCGTCGTGCGCATGGCTTACTCGCTCTCCCCGAACAGTCTTTTCAACTCGGCCAGAGCCCGTTCCGCTTCCGTCTGAGCCGTCTGGATGGAATCCACGTTGTCGGCCGGCAGGTCTTCTCCGAATATTTCAGCCAGTGCCGCCCGGGCTTTTTGGGCGGCAGCTTTGTCCTGGTGTCTATAGGCTCTCATGTGCACCGTGAAAAAGTCGCAAAAGTTCGCTTTATCTTTATCGAGGGTGAAATCGGCCCTGTCTTCGCGGCAGGCGTCTACGGCGGCGGGGTCATAGTGCCGACAGCCAAGGCATGCGTGTAGGTCAGCGCGACACTTGCCGCATTCTTCATATCTGGAAAATGGCAGCAGTACATTTTTCAGCTCTGCGCCGCATTTCCAACATTGCATGTCGACACTGCGGCTAGCCATCCTGACCCCATTCGCTAACGAGGTCAGAATAATTAGTGTCCGGCCTCGGTTTCTCCGGCCCGGTTTTAGTGCCAAGGTAGAGGAACCCGATGATTTTCTCACTTTCTTCCAGTCCAAGCCCCTGCGTGACAGTGCTTTGATACGCAGGCGAACCGGTCCTCCACATCACGCCGAGATCCAGAGCGAAGGCCGCATTAATCATATTCTGGGTGGCTGCCGCCGCTGACAGAGTCTGCTCGAACTCCGGGATTTTCGGATGAGGTGTCGGGCAGGCAACAGTCACGACGATGAGCGGCGCGCGGAGCGGCTTAGCCGCGAGCTTGTCAGCCTGAGCGGCGCTGATCTCAGGGTTCTTCTGTCTGGCTGCGGCGACCATCAGTTCGCCCAACCGACTTCGGGCCTGTCCTCGGATGACCAGGAAACGCCAGGGCCGGAGCAGACCGTGATCGGCTGCCCTGACCGCTGCCCTGAACAGATGGTCCAATTGATCCGAGGTCGGTTCGGGATCCATNAGTCGCNGTGACGACGTACGGTANTGTAGAGCCTNTAGCGCATTCACGTGNNTTCTCCGGNNGGGCAGTCTGCTGANACGGGTCNGGCNGNTTNAGGNCAAGAGGATATAGGAAAGCGACAGAGAGAGGAAACGAAGTGCTGATTNGGGTTTNCAACTCCGNGTAATNTAAGGGAAATNGGNCGCTCTCTGTCATGCGCGTGACACGTAAACGATGGTATACTTTCAGAAACGNTCGCCGATAAGATGCGTGTCGACGTCCGTTTNGCCGGCTGGGNAGCCGCGNATACCCAANCCNTCGNCGCGATGTCCCTAATCCGNAGTAGGTNCGCAGTATGAATTCAAAAGTTGACGTCATCGCAGCAAGCTCAGAANGGTTACCGTATCCGCAAGATCGGTCACGGTATTTNGGCTCTGTGAAGAAGGAGACNCTTCGGCTGGTGTTCTCCTTCTACTCGCCGGATGGNAACGAAATTGCCATGCCGATTGCGAGTATGTCNGCCTATCTGAAGCAGGAATTTCCCTGGGTGGAAGTGCTTCTCGAACCAGTATTGATTCTCAGGGATGCTGAGCAATACTCTCCGGAAAATTACGCGAAAACCATTAAGGCGCGAGACGCCGACTTGGTGGCGTTCTCCATCATGAGCCCCCACTGGTATCCGATGGAGCCTTATTTTGAGGAGATCAAGAAGCTAATGCCGGNCCTGCCGATCTGCATTGGCGGTTACCAGGCCATGTTGTCGCAGGAACAGACGATTGCAAACCCNAACGTTGACTACATCTGTGTCGGTGACGGTGAGTACGCGATCGGCAACATTGTGCNGCATCTGCGGGGANTCAAAGACGGCCCCGCAGANGGCATGTGGGAAAANCTGGTGGATGGCGAAATCTATCAGACTGAGGCGCATCAGATCGGTGATCTCAAGGCGCTGCCTTTTCCGGATTACGATGTGTTTTCCAAAGAAGACGGGTTCAAGGATGTNAACTCTTCCATTTTTGGCCCNAAGGGAAAACTGGTTTTGCCGGTTATGACCGGCCGCGGCTGTCCCTATCGNTGCACCTACTGCTGCAACACGCCAATTCTGGAAGGGTGGCGCTCTAAGAAAGAGTTTCTGCGCAAGTATGAGCCNGAGGCCATGGTGGCTGAACTTGANCGTTTGCGTGACGAATACGATGTCGGCTACTTCGAATTCTGGGATGAGCTGTTTCTGTCGAATCTGAAATTCGTCAGGGCATTCCTCGAAATTTACAAAGATCGCATCGGTCTTCCGTTTTCAATCAACTCCCGCGTGGAGGTGATGAACGAAGAGTTTTGCCAGACCGCCGCTGAGGCCGGGTGTCANACGATCTGGTTTGGTATCGAGAGCGGTGATGAAGAGTACCGGGCCAACATGCTTGGACGGAAAATGAAAAATCAGCAAATCATCGATGCGGCGGACAACTGCAAGAAAGCCGGCATCAACAGGCTGACATTTAACATCGTCGGTGCCCCGCTTGAAACGGCTGCCAACATGCTTGAAACCCTCAAGCTTAACCAGCGGATCGCGCCGGAGCATTTTTTCTTTTTTCCGTACATTCCTTTGCGCGGAACGCCCTTGTACAACATTGCCAAAAAAGAAGGGCTGTTGTTGGAAAATAAAAAGAATCTGCACTACCTCTCAGCGGCAAACGACAGGCAGTTCACGCTTAACATGAAAGAGCGCCCTGAACTGCTCACCGCCGATGAGTACAACGAAATTTGTATGGAAATGTTGGAATTTCAGGAAAAGAATAATCGCCTGACATACTCCGACTCTGAAGGCGAGCAAGGTATGGCGAGCGTTGACGACAAGAGCTTCTCTCTCGTTGAAGAGAACGCGGTGTCCGAAGAAGAGCCTCTCCCGGTCGAAATGCCGCCCGCGACTCAGTCGAAGGGTTTCGTCAAAAGCGTCATCAACTTTTTTGGCAGATGAATCAGGCGAGAGAGCTGGCTTCCTGGAGCTGTTGTTCTGTTGCTAGCGCCCGATTGAACGTCCGCCATGAGATGGCGGCCATTATTAAATTGCCGCAGACCGCCCCCGCAAAGAACCCCTCCAATCCGAANTAAAGACTGCCGGCCCAGGCTAAGGGCACATAGAAAACAAAGAATCGCGCAATACTGAGATACAGCGCAGAGGCGGGCTTATGCAGGGCATTNAGGCTTGAATTGGTCAGAATGATGACGCCTTGCAGGCCGTATCCCAGCGGCAGAATCCATAAAAACAGAGANATGGCTCGNGTTACCTCNTCGTCCTGAGAAAAAACAGAAGCAAGCANTGGCGCGGTTAAGGCCAAAAGNAAGTAGATCCCTAACTGCCANAAGCCGATGAAGCGGATCGCCAGATCATACGCTTCCCTGACCCTGTCCAGGCGTCCAGCGCCGTAATTCTGACTGATGAGCGGCGGTAGCGATGAAGACATGGCCAGGACCAGCAGGGTCGCCATGGGTTCAAGACGCGCGCCAACGCCGTAAGCGGCTACCGCATTGCCACNGAAGCCAGCCGCGATTGCTGTCATGACGCCACTCGCCAGGGGCGTCATCATATTGGCACCGGCAGCAGGGATGCCGATTCGGAGCATGTCGCGGCCAGATTGCCGGAAAGCCTCAAGAGAGGGGAAGCTGGTGGAAACCAACTTCCGTTTGCTGACGAGAAGGTACATCAGGTAAACGAAGCCAACGGACCAGGCAATCACCGTCGCCCAGGCTGCGCCGGCGATACCCAGTTCGGGAAATGGGCCCAGCCCGAATATCAGAAAGGGATCAAGCACGGCATTCAGCAGCCCGGCAGCCGCCATCAGTATNCTGGGGGTTTTGGTGTCTCCGCAGGCCCGCAAGACGCTGTTGCCGGACATGATACAGACTACNAGGACGCTACCGGGAAACCAAACGTTCATGTAGGTGCTGATTGCACTGAACATCGCCGGATCGGCGCCCATGAGGCCNAAAATGGGCTCCATGAACCACCACAGGCAGGTGGCAAGGANGGCAGCCAGCCCGAAAGAGAGGTAATTGATTACCGTGGCTGCCTGTTTTGCGGCATCAAAAGCCGAACTGCCGAGGCATTTGCCGACAACCGCGGCGGCGCCGATCCCCAGACCGATCGCGAGACTGGTCACAGTAAATGTGACTGGAAAGGTGAAGCTGATTGCGGTGAGTGAGTCAGTNCCGAGGAAGCTGATGAACCAGGTGTCGACTAGGCTGAANGTAAACAGCATGAACATGCCGACGATCATGGGCAGTGTCATCTGGATGAGAGACTGCCGAATAGAGCCTTCGACCAGATTGTTACGGCTGTCGGTCTTGTAACTCATTGAATAGAGCGCGTTCCCTAGAGGTGGCAGAGCTCGGATGATCTGATATGTCTGGCCCAGCTGACAAGCATACACGGATTTCCCACCGTGCAGGCGATAAATGTGCCACTGTGGTTGGAGTCTGCTGGGTTGAGGTCGTGTTCCTGGCTCAGGGGTGCAGGGTGATCAGTTAATTTGGCTACGCAGNCTTAACAGTTGCTTCAACAACTTTGGATTGGCGAACAGCAGTTCATCGTCTGCACCGGGCGAAGGTCTGCCGGTATGTGTGCCAGCGATACCTCCGGCCTCCTGAAGAATGAGCAGGGCCGCCTGCAGTCCCGGCCCGGAAGAGGCCCTTCCCCAACCGCCGCTGTAGCGGCCTGCAGCGACCTGCAGTATGTCGAGGGTGGTATCCCCCAGCGCCCTGAATTGTCCTTCTTTGTCGATTAGCTCACGAATCAGATCGGTGAGCAGGACGGCNTCGATATCAGCGGGGTTCACGCCGATCAANGTGTTCTTCAGTTCATCTCCGGTCCGGACACGAAGTCGTCTGGCGTTCAGTTGAGCGCCGCTTCCCCTACTTGCGGTGAACTCTTCCTGAAGGATAGGGAAAAGTACCGCGGCATGGTTAACCTTATTATTAATCTCGATGGCGAGGGCAACCCCGAACGCCGGGAAACCGTGTAANAAGTTGTCCATGCCGATGNCCGGATCCAAATGCCAGGTTGGTTCTCCGGGCTTGCCGGNGTGNTCTCCGGATATGCGGGAGTTGACGTTGTGATTCGGGTATNCGCCCCGGATGTGGTAGAGCAGCGATTTGTCCGCGTCTGCCTCNACTGAGGTGACTTGCNGACCTGCTTCAGTTTCGACCACGCGGATGCGATCCAGGCGCTCGCTTTGCTGCGCAAGTACACCCGCCGCGTCGCGACCTGCCCGAAGGGTAATNTTTACGAGTGGATGCATGGAAATTCCTGCTGNCGCGTTCTGAAGTTAAGGGCCAAGACNTCGTGAGGCGCGNGATGATAGCAGGTTATCGATTCGCGGTGTTAATCCCCATTGCTGTTATACTTCTGCGTCTTNGTAGACACTCAAGCCTCATGAATACACTTCCCCACATCAAAATTGTTCTGGTCAATACCTCACATCCCGGCAATATCGGTGCTACAGCGCGCGCAATGAAGAACATGGGTTTAAGCCGCCTGGCTCTGGTAAATCCGATGGAGTTTCCCAGTGGCGTCGCGGTGGGCAGAGCTGCGTCCGCGCTTGATGTACTGGAGCAGGCAGAGGTAGTGGAAACGCTNGGCGAGGCAATTGCCGATTGTGCTTTGGTGATCGGCAGCAGCGCCAGGTCCAGAAGTCTGCCATGGCCAATGCTGACACCGGAGCAAAGCGCTGAGAAACTCGCTAAGGAGGGTCGGTCTGCACAGGTGGCGCTGGTGTTTGGCAGAGAAGACTCCGGGCTCAATAANGAGGAGTTGCAGCTTTGCCATTTTCACGTTCAGATCCCGGCAAGCCCCAAATACAGCTCCCTGAATCTGGCAGCCGCGGTGATGGTGCTTTGCTATGAAATCAGGAGAGCGGTACTCAGGGATGAAGAGGCAGCCGATAAGGNAGAGGACGAGTACTGGGATCAGGAGAGGGCGACGGTCGNANAGGTGGANTATTTCTATGAACACCTTGAGCGGGTGCTGGTAGAGATAGATTTTCATGATCCGGACAATCCACGCCAGCTCATGCAAAGGATGCGCAGACTGTTCGGCAGGGTCCGGATTGATGCGATGGAAATGAATATTCTTCGGGGAATTCTCACCAATATTGAGCACAAGACACGAGGCCCACAAGACTGATTAGCCTCCCGAGTTGGGCCTCGGTTTCACGCCCGGCAATGAGTCATTCATGAAACAGGCCAACGACCACGCGGTCCGAAGCAGTGGCTCAGTTATCGACAGCGTTGCGGGCAATTTGTTGCGTTGATGACGCCCGCTAGCGGCGACGTCGGGCCGGTGCTTTTGCTCTGGGTTTCTTAGCCGGCGGTATGAGGCTGTTTTTTCCCGTGCCGATCAATTCCTCTCTTCCGAGCCGTTTCAGTGATTCCCGTAACAGCGGCCAGTTTTTCTCATCGTGATAACGCAGGTAGGCTTTTTGTAGCCGCCGCTGATCGATGTCTTTGCTGACGATAAGTTTGTCACCCTTGTAGCGAAGTTTTTGCAGTGGATTTCTCTCCGAGTAGTACATGGCGGTAGCGAGCGCCATGGGAGAGGGGTAGAAAGTCTGAACCTGGTCTGGCTTGAAATTATGGTTTTTCAGCCACAGGCTCAAGTTAAGCATCTCCTCTTCATCGCATCCCGGGTGGGCGGCGATGAAATAGGGAATCAGGTATTGCTTCTTGCCGGCTTTTTTTGAATAGAGTTCAAACAGGCGCTTGAATTCGTCATATGCGGAAATGCCGGGCTTCATCATTTTAGAGAGGGTCGTGACCTCGCTGTGCTCTGGCGCGATCTTGAGATAGCCGCCTACATGATGGGTCACCAGTTCCTGGATATATTCCGGATCTCTCAGTGCCAGGTCATATCGCAGACCTGAAGCAATGGCGATACGCTTCACGCCATCAATCGCACGGGCTTTTCGGTAGAGTTGAGTGGTTGGGGTGTGGTCGGTATTGAGATGCTTACAGATGTTCGGATAAACACATGACAGCCTTTTACATCTTCTCTGGATCGCAGGGGATTTGCAGTTGAGCTTATACATGTTCGCGGTGGGGCCGCCGAGGTCAGAAATCGTCCCCGTAAAGCCCGGTACCTGGTCCCTGATTTTCTCGATCTCCCGGAGAATACTGTCTTCTGAACGACTCTGAATGATTCTGCCTTCGTGTTCGGTAATTGAACAGAAAGTACAGCCGCCAAAGCACCCACGCATGATGTTCACTGAGGTTTTGATCATGTCGTAAGCTGGAATTCTTGCGTCGCCGTAACTCGGGTGAGGTCGCCGTTTAAACGGTAAGTCAAACACCCAGTCCATCTCCTCAGTTTCCAGCGGAATGGGAGGAGGGTTGACCCAAATATCTTTGGTCCCATGTTTTTGCACCAGGGGTCGCGCGTTGTATGGGTTAGCTTCCTGGTGAAGCACTCTGGATGCATGAGCATAGAGTACAGGGTCATTTATCACTTTATTAAAAGAGGGCAGCCTGATGTAGCTGGTGGACTTGTCGAATTCAGTATGGCGCTGCAGAGGTAGCGGGATAATCTTGACGGGTGCTGCCTCTTCGCGCTCGCTTTGCGCAGTGCGCTCGTCGTTCAGTTCCTGCTTGCTGTGCTGGTACTCGTAGGGGTTGGGTAGTTTATCGATTTTGGCCGGCCAATCGATTCGGGTTGAATCTATCTCGGTCCAGCCTTCTGGCGGATGGTCGCAGACCCTTGCAGTGCCGCGCATATCCCAACAACCCTCGATTGATTTTCCTGCGGCCAGCTCTGTTGCCAGATCGACAAGTGCTCTCTCTGCATTGCCATACAGCAGGATGTCAGCATTGGAGTCAATCAGAATAGAGCGCCGGACTTTATCACTCCAGTAGTCGTACTGCGCGATGCGCCGGAGGCTCGCTTCGATGCCGCCAATAACGATTGGAGTATCATAATAGGCCTCGCGGCATCTCTGACTGTAAACGATTACCGAGCGATCTGGCCTTTTGCCGGCCTCTGCATTGGGGGTGTAAGCGTCATCACTGCGGATTCTGAGGTCTGCGGTATACCGGTTGATCAGTGAATCCATGTTGCCGCCGGTGACGCCGAAGAAAAGATTCGGTTTGCCCAACTGCTTGAAGGGCTCGGCTGAATNCCATTCAGGCTGGGCGATGATGCCGACCCGGAAGCCCTGGCCTTCCAGCAGACGTCCGACGACCGCCATCCCGAAACTGGGGTGGTCCACGTAAGCGTCTGCGGTGACAATGATAATGTCGCAGCTGTCCCAGCCCAGTTTATCCATCTCTGCTCGGGACATGGGAAGGAATGGCGCCGGGCCAAAACACTCTGCCCAGTACTTCGGATAGCCGAAGATGGATTGGGGTTCTGTCTCGTAGCGGCGGGGAGCAAGTGGGCTAGTGTGTGGCATAGAAGACTTCATTTGGAGGGGAGTATAGCAGACCTGTGACTCTGTCCTGAATCTTGCCGGACGGTTCTGATAGTTACTCCAAGCCTTTTTGGCGTTTGATACTCATTTAAGACTACCGTCGATGTCTCGGCATTTGCTTCTTTGACCTGTNACAAGTTGGCCAGAAAGCAAAGCGCTTGTGTTATGGCGATTGTCTGTCNGTCGGTCGGTNACGGCGGATACCTTATATGCGCAACGGCGCGCACCGTCTAGCAGGTAATCCGTTCGTTCAATAGTGGCCCGGCCGGCAAGCAGTGTTGATAAGAGGCGCAGTTCGCTGTGGCAATAGTGCCGGCTGGATTCCGCCGCACTGAAAATAGGGCAGTGGTTCTGGACAAGCAGCCAGCCGTTCGGTGTCAACCGAACTTCGGCCATGAAGCCCTCTTTTGTGCGTAATTCGGCCAGCTTGCGCAGTTGGGAAGCCAGGTCACTGTCTGTCTGTTTCAGTGCCTCTTGGTACCG
>NZJB01000035.1 GCA_002691885.1 Gammaproteobacteria bacterium | reverse complement strand
GCTGCGGATAAGAGTCAGTTCGACAGGTGTGTCAGACGCAGCCTGCTGGCGCCAGCAGGCTGCGTCTGACACACCTGTCGAACTGACTCTTATCCGCAGCGCTCAGGCCAGACTGCCGGCGCTCATCACTGAGCCACCTAGACTCAATCCAGCACGTGAACGATGAGCCCGCTTTTTAGCTTGGGCTCGAACCACGTAGATTTAGGCGGCATCACTTCACCGGCATCAGCGACGGACATCAGACTCTCAATGGACGTGGGATAAAGCGCGATAGCTGCCTGCCAGTTTCCAGAATCCACCCTCTTCTCCAGCTCTTCGAGGCCGCGAATACCTCCCACGAAATCAACCCGCTTGTCGGTTCTCTGGTCATGGATTCCCAGAATGGGTCCGAGTATGGTCTGCTCCATGATACTGACATCCAGCGAATTCACCGGATCACTCTCGTTAACTCGGGATCTCCCAAGATCGCTGAGCACAAGGTGGTACCACTGATTTTCCAGATAGAGTCCGAATTGTTTGGGTGATAGCGGTTTTGCCTCAGTGGCACTTCCCAACGGTTTGATCAAGAAATTTCCGCCCAATTCTGCCAAAAACTCCTGCGCCGTCTTACCGCCAAAATCTTTAATGATCCGGTTGTAATCCAGTATTTGCATCTGGTCATGAGGAAAAAGCACGACCAGAAAAAAATTATAGGATTCCTCTCCCGAGTGCTCAGGGTTCCTGTCCCGATACATGTTGCGAACACGGAACGCGGCCGCTGAGCGGTGGTGACCGTCAGCCACATAAAGACAATCCAGGTCGTTGATTGCGGTCTCAAGAGCCACAATGCTCGCCTCGTCCTGAATTGACCAAAAGATATGATGCGTCCCGTCTTCAGCCTGAAAATCATAGTCCGGATCACCCAGCACGATCTCTGCTACCAGTGCGTCAACCTGCGCCTGGGCCCGATAGGTCACGAAGACGGGCCCTACCTGCGCCCCCAGCGCATCCATATGACGGACACGGTCATCCTCTTTTTCCGGACGCGTAAACTCATGCTTTTTAATCAGATCGGCTTCATACGCGTCCACAGACGCGACGGCAACAATCCCGGTCTGAATGTGCTCACCCATGATTTGCCGATACACGTACAGTGTGTCTTTGTTATCCCGAACCAGCGCCCCCTGCTTCACCAAGTTGTCGAGGTTTTCCCGCCCTTTCGCATACACGCTGGGGTCATAGGGGCTTACCTCGCGCGCCACATCAATTTCCGGTTTATTGACGTGCAGGAAGCTCAGAGGATTCTCTTGCGCCAAAGCAAAGGCCTCTTCGCGATTAAGCACATCATAAGGGTGGGAGGCGATATTGGCTGCCAGCTCGCGAGTTGGGCGTAAACCGCGAAAAGGTTTAATGAGTTTCATAGATTTTCCACACTGGTCGGACAGTTAATAGCACACACGGTTTCATCCCTGGCAAAACAGTCTGGTGCGGTGATGGCTTCGAAGAATCCCGGATCACCTTCCAAGACCAACGATTGTCTAGGGGCAATGCGTGCTTGAACTTCTGATGCCAAGCGTACATCAGACCTACCTTCATTGTCTCACGATCTGAGAAGGCCGGTAAGATCTACGGGAATTGCACGCCAGAGTTGTAGCTACAGAAGCCGAACCCATGAGCCCGGCAAACCGAACGACACGGACGAGAACTATAAACCAGGCAGAGGAATCTTTGAATTCAGGGTGCGATTACTACGTCCAGGGCAAACTTGATGTCACGCTGAGAAAATCCCCTCGCTTCAAGGAAACGTGCCAGTTTTCTGTGCTCAGGACCGGCATATGCGAGAACCCGACGACGTGCGCCTGTTGTAGGAATCAATCTTTTTTCAATCAATTCTCGTGCTTTCTGCAACCAGCAATCGTCATCTGCATAGAGCATCTGATCTACCCGGAAGGGGTCTACGCCCTTACTGATCAAATCGTTGCGAATATGGTGGTATCCAAAGCCTCGTTCTAGACGGTAGCGGATTCGCGACTCGGTATAGCGCTCATCAGACTGAAGACCCTCTGCCGTCAAGCGCGACAGCACGGCCAGCACCAGCGTCGGGCTGACTTCAGGAAATTTTCCAATGAGTTTAGTTTTGAGTTCGTGCAGGGAGTGCTCTCGGCGGGCCAAGAAGTCCATTGCGGCCTGCCGGAGAACGGAGTGGTCTTTTTTATCGATGTTTTCCATCACAACCAGAGCGTTGACCTTGTAGCCTAAGAGGCCGATTTACTTTTTGCGTCAGCGAGAACAACAACGTCCTCACTTGCAGCAATAGCATCTGCTTCGCTCTCTTCCTCCAACAGGTCGGCGCGGATTGACGCTTCGATTTCCTCGGCAATAGTGGGGTTTTCTTCGAGATACAGGCAGACATTCTTTTTGCCCTGCCCTATCTTCTCGCCTTTGTAGGCATACCACGCTCCCGATTTATCAATCAAGCTAAGCCGTACGCCAAGATCAATGACTTCACCCAGATGGTGAATCCCTTGCCCATACATAATCTGGAATTCTGTCTGGCGAAATGGCGGTGCTACCTTGTTTTTAACCACCTTGACCCGCGTTTCATTACCCACCACTTCATCGCCTTCTTTGATTGAACCAATACGGCGAATATCCAGGCGAACCGAAGAGTAGAACTTGAGTGCATTACCGCCAGTCGTCGTTTCAGGAGAACCGAACATGACACCAATTTTCATACGAATCTGATTGATGAAAATCACCAGGGTATTCGAGTTTTTGATATTGGCGGTCATCTTTCTAAGTGCCTGCGACATCAGCCTCGCCTGCAGTCCCATGTGACTGTCACCCATGTCGCCCTCAATCTCGGCTTTGGGGGTCAGTGCGGCCACTGAGTCAACAACCACAACATCTACCGCTCCGGAACGCACCACCATGTCGCAAATTTCCAGCGCCTGCTCACCAGTATCAGGCTGGCTAACCAATAAGTTTTCAACATCTACCCCGAGATTATTCGCATAGATTGGGTCCAATGCATGCTCTGCATCGATGAATGCACAGGTTCCACCCGCCTTCTGGGCCTCAGCGATCACCTGCAGTGTCAGGGTAGTTTTACCAGAGGACTCTGGGCCATAAATTTCAACAATCCTCCCACGAGGCAATCCGCCGATTCCCAGTGCAATGTCCAGACCCAGTGATCCGGTAGAAACCGCTGGAATAGCAACTCGCTCAGTATCACCAAGGCGCATCATGGAACCCTTGCCGAACTGCCGCTCGATCTGCGCCAGAGCAGCGGAAAGTGCTTTTTCTTTATTGCCGTTATCTTCGATCATAGTTGTATCCTTGTAGTTAACTTACAACTGATGCCTGGTTCCGTGAGTAATCTAGTTGTTCTCAAAACCTGTCGCCCAATCTGTCGCGAGTCACAGGCTAAACGTCAACCGGTTCTCGCAATGTCTAGAGATGCAGCAGGTTTCCTGATTGCCCAGCTTGGTGAGCACTAAAGAGTAGTTCGTCCCCAACTACCTGCTAAATTTCCCGCCATATGCATTTCAAGCGGGAGGCTATCTGTACATAACTTCCTCATTCGACGGACACTTGACCAAGGCCGTGGATCTGGTGAGCAGTATAGCTAGCGAGAGCCCGGTGTAACACTGTACGGACAGGCGGTACAGATTAAAGCAGTATTTTACTGTATATACAACCAGTATATTGGCCGAAATACGAATTCCTTTAGAGTTCAGGAGGTAAAGTAGGCCAACAGGCCCGACAGCCCTTCGAGTATGGTCGCTTGACGAACGGCTTCCCGGTCACCGGGGAATAAAAAGTGACGGGCCCGGGCATCAAAGCCCAGCTGCCAAGCAATCCAGACGGTACCGACGGGTTTGCTGACGCTACCGCCTTCCGGGCCGGCAACGCCACTCACCGCTATCGCCAAATCCGCCCTGCTTTTGCGAAGGAGCGCTCCNNTCACCATAGCGCGGNCCGTTTCCTCNCTGACCGCACCNGGGNCATCCGGCTCNAAAAACACNGCAGGCACATCAAGCATNGATTGCTTNGCTNCNTTTGAGTAAGTCACAAANCCACTGTCAAACCACCTNGAACTGCCCGCCANNGCCGTNATCGCCTGNGCAATACCNCCTCCGGTGCANGATTCTGCNGTNACCATNACNAGATTNGCTTTNAGGAGATGATCAGNGAGCGCCTTCACCCTGCGNTTNATTTCANTGTTGNNAGANCCGNNCATNNCNCCATCATANCTGCTTTNTNGCGAATCAAGAAAATCNNCAAGAATCGCTCATNTTCNNGACATTATCTGTGTAGAATGANNNGCTNAACANGGCAANATNATTCNGCTTTTACTCGANCGCAAAACCATCCTTGGCTGANAAATCCGCACATACNCCGATGATGCAGCANTTCCTGCGCATCAANGCGCAACACCCTAATGAACTGCTGTTCTACCGTATGGGGGATTTCTATGAGCTNTTCTTCGATGATGCGAAATCCGCNTCNGATCTGCTNGNCATCACGCTGACAGCNAGAGGCAAGTCAGCCGGCGAGCCGATACCGATGTGCGGNATTCCGTTCCATGCTGCTGATNGATATCTNGCAAAACTGGTNGAGGCCGGCGTCTCTNTTGCCATCTGTGAACANGTCGGCGATCCNGCNGCAAGCAAAGGTCCCGTNNCGCGCGAGGTNGTCCGCGTCATTACCCCNGGCACCGTCAGTGANGAGGCACTGCTNGACGAGCGNAAAGACAACTGCTTGATGGCAATCAGCACCGCCCATGCGGAGCGGGCNGAGTCATCCTACGGCATTGNNACCCTAAACATNAGTAGTGGTCGATTCGTNTTCAGCGAGGTNTCAGGAAGNGACGCGCTNCTCACCGAAATCGAGCGTACCAAGCCGGCAGAAGTGCTGNTNGCNGATAATGCCCAGGCCCTNCNTCAGCTCGTCCNNCACCCTGCCCTTCGACAGCGCCCAATCTGGGAATTTGATGAAGCGAACTCCAAGCGCCTACTGATCGCACAGTTCGGAGTCAAAGATCTGACCCCGTATTCCTGCGAAGACCTCCACCTGGCCGTGCAGGCNGCTGGATGTCTTTTGCAGTATGCGAAGGAAACCCAGCGCTCGGAGTTGCCGCATCTGAAGGGAATACAGGTCGAGCAACCCGGCGATTGCGTCATACTAGACGCGGCCAGTCGGCGCAACCTCGAGATCGACACCAATTTATCTGGCGGCAACAACAACACTCTGCTGTCTGTTCTTGACACATGCGTCACAACTATGGGCAGCAGGCTGATGNGGCGCTGGTTGAACCGTCCACTCAGAAATCATGACGAACTGGTTAAGCGACAAAATATGATTGCAGCACTCCGGCAGAGCTACCGCTTTGAGTCCTGCGTTGCGACTTTGCGCGGTATCGCAGACATGGAGCGCATACTCGCACGTTTAGGTCTGAGAACTGCACGGCCTCGCGATCTNGCCAAGCTCAAAGACAGCTTAGCGCTGTTGCCCGAACTGCAGACTTTACTCAACAACAGCAAGAGCGCCGAACTGCAGGACCTCGCGAAACGAATAACAGAATTTCCTGAACAACAGACCTTGTTAGCCTGTGCACTGGAGGAAAATCCACCGGTTGTTATCCGGGATGGCGGCGTCATCGCATCCGGCTACGACGCGGAACTCGACGAATTACGAAATCTCAGCGGCAACGCCGGGCAGTACCTAATTGATCTGGAANTGAGAGAAAAAGAGCGCACGGGAATAAGTACGCTTAAAGTTGGCTTTAACCGCGTTCACGGCTATTACATCGAAGTCAGCAAAGGGCAGTCATCCACCGAATTACCGCCAGCTTACATCAGACGACAGACTCTGAAAAATGCCGAGCGGTTTATTATGCCGGAACTGAAGGACTTCGAAGAAAAGGTTCTCAGCGCCAACAGCAAGGCGTTGGCCCGAGAAAAAGTTCTGTATGAGGAATTGCTTGAATCCCTGGCGGAAGAGCTNTCAGCAATGATCGGGAGCGCGGAGGCCATTGCCAGTTTGGATGTGCTGCAAAGCTTGGCTGAGCGGGCCTGCACGCTAAACTACTGCCGACCTGAACTGACCTCTTCATGCGGCATCGCTATTACTGAAGGGCGCCATCCGGTCGTGGAAACCGTGTCCGAGGACAGCTTCGTCGCCAATGACACAGAACTGGATGACAAGCAGAAGATGCTCATCATTACCGGCCCTAATATGGGGGGGAAGTCNACNTATATGCGACAGACTGCGCTNNTCGTTCTGCTTGCGCTNTGCGGCAGCTGTGTCCCNGCCCNGGCAGCANCTATNGGGCCCATAGACCGAATCTTTACCCGTATNGGTTCTTCTGACGACCTCGCCGGGGGCAGATCAACATTTATGGTCGAAATGACCGAGACAGCGAATATTCTCCACAACGCCACAGCCAACAGCCTGGTGCTGATGGACGAAATAGGCCGCGGCACGAGCACTTTTGACGGGCTGTCACTCGCCTGGGCAGCGGCTATCTACGTCGCAGAGAAACTTCGGGCCTATACCTTATTTGCGACCCACTATTTCGAACTCACCGCACTCGCTGACAGTTTTCCCAACATCAGCAATGTCCACCTCGACGCTGCAGAGCATGACAGCGGCATAGTATTTCTGCATAGTGTCAAAGCCGGTCCGGCCAATCAAAGCTATGGTCTGCAAGTTGCCCAACTGGCCGGGATTCCGATACCGGTTATTCAATCCGCCCGTCAGAAACTTAGCGAGTTGGAGCGGAATGACTCCCATCCGGGCATTGTCACCCAAGAGCCGACCGGAACTGAAAAAACACCGCTGCAAACCGAGCTCTTCAGGGTACCACTTCATCCGGCGCTGGATTTCTTGGAGAAAATTGATCCTGACGAAATTTCCGCCAAGGAGGCGCTTGCCATTCTCTATGATCTAAAGAAGCGCCTTTCGCAGTAGTAACCTGCTTAGGAAAACCCGATTAAATACTGCTAGAATTGCGCTCCAGACGGGAGTCGGCAGACGCAAATACAACACTTCAAACTGTCTGCATCATCGATACTGAGACTGAAATATAAAGCTGAGGACTAGGGGTAAGTCGAATCATGACATTCGTCGTTGGAGATAACTGTATTCGTTGCAAACACACGGACTGTGTAGAAGTGTGCCCGGTTGACTGCTTTTACGAAGGCCCCAACTTTCTGGTNATTCATCCAGATGAATGCATCGATTGCGCACTTTGCGAACCCGAATGTCCGGTAGACGCAATTTATGCCGAAGACGAGCTNCCNGAGGACCAGCAAGAGTATCTGAAANTAAACGCAGAACTTGCGGAGGTCTGGCCCAACCTCACAGAAAAGAAAGAGCCCTNACCNGAGGCAGAACAGTGGGCTGATNAGCCCAACAAGCTCCAGTATNTGGAACGCTNGACTGCCNCTGGGGCGNCGTCAGGCGAGCGGANGNNATNATACCGGNCGCTTCTTCTCCGGCCCANAGCGCTGGCTGAAGCNCNCTACCAGCCATTTTCGANAAGTCGANGCCCCAACAGACCTAAAAACAGACACANTAGGGAANNGAACGNCCNGGAAGGAGCAGCGAAGGATCTACGGGCTCGCCCTCCTGCCGNATTTCGAAGTGCAGCATCGGCACACCTTGNGCATTCANACCAAGTTCCGCGATTTTTTCACCNGCAATCACNCGACGACCCTCAGGCACCAACATGACGCTATTGTGAGCATAGGCACTCAGATAGCGATCAGAGTGCCTGATAATGATTAGGTTTCCCGTTCCCTGGACACCTCTGCCGGAATACACGACGTCTCCGCTCGCTGCGGCAAGAACAGGGTCGCCGAACGCGCCGGAGATGTCGACCCCTTTGGTGAGCTGAGGCTGAAATGCGGTCACTACTTGCCCCTGATGAGGCCATGACCAGCTCAGCTGGCCAGTAACAGGCTCAGCGTCGGGCTGCCTCAGTAAACTGGAGGATTCACCACCAAGCGGTGCCGCATTGATGGCTGAGTTAATCCCTGCACCCACAGCTTGCACTGCTGCGTCGGCGATTGCAGCTGCCGCCTCTAGCTGCAGCTGCTGCCCGACGAAGATGGTGTACGGAGGATTGAGCCCGTTCGCCAGAGCTAGACTTCTAAAGTCCATGTCATATTGAAACGCGATCGAAAACAGCGTATCCCCGGCGCTTACCAAATGTGATACCGGCGTGGCCACAGGCTTGAAATCAGAAGCGGATGCTGTTTCAACTGGTGCCCGCGGCTTTTCAGAAATCGGCTCGCGCCGGCCACTGCTGGAGGTAATTGGCTGTCGAGCCACTCCTGAGGCCTGTTGCGGCGCTGCCCGAGAGACCGCCGCATCAGATAGCGCTTCCCTCATGCTGGTGACAATATTGGGAAGCGTTTCTCCGGAAAGCACTCGGCTCGGGCGCGACGTTTCTACCAGTTGCTTGTCGCCGCTGTTGTTACTGCTCAATATCATCGGAGCAGTCCGCTCAAGTCGCTGACTCTGCTCTGACACTGGCGCCTGATGCGAATTACAGCTAGCCAGAGTGATCAATATCAGGGTGCCCAGCGCTTTTTGCGTTACCGGACTTAGCGGCCGATATGTTCGAGAGGTCGCCATGCTCATGATTCGACAACCGGATNGGTATCTCTTGCCTCGGGCTTTTGTGATGACAACCGGTCAAGCATCAGAACTATTGCTGCCCCTANAAGGAAGCAGAGTGCAACAGNAGCNAGTTGAGGNTCTTTTCCGGTCGNCTCNGAATAGGTNAGCGGCCAAACAGGGGCCGATTGTAGCGCCCAGGCACTGCTCATTGGGCTTGCCGCACGCCAGGGCCAAAGGGCCGGGAGAGAGCCAAGCAACATACCGCAAATAGCGCTGAAGCAAAGCGCGCGATGAATGCGCAGTAAGCGTGACAGCAAACGGCTGAATAAGAGCAANCCCGCCAAGCATCCGGTGAGGAATACGCCAATCCGNANCCAGTAAAGGCTGGTCAGCGCNATTAACATGTTGTCGTAGGCACCAAGCAGTATCAAAATGAAAGCTCCNGAGAGGCCGGGNAGAATCATCGCGCTGGCTGCGACGAGCCCGCAGAAAAACAGGTAAGCAAGATTCAATTCTGACGCGCCCGCAGGCTCTAGCAAACCAACCAGTGCGGTTGCCAGGATTCCACAAAGCGCTGCCGCAAGGAACTGCAAACGCAGCACAGGGATCTCGCCGGACAACAGCGCTACAGACGCAAGAATGAGCCCGAAGAAAAAAGCCATCAGCGCTTCAAAATGGTTACTGAGCAAGTAGAGCACTGAATTTGCAGACAGAAGCAGCCCTGACAGCATGCCAAGCGCCAGAATTATCAGAAAGCTGCCGTTTATATGACGCCATGCCTCATGCAGTTTGAGTTGCAAAAGCAAGCGCACAAAGGTGATATCAAGCTGGCGAATACTGAAGATGAGCTCTTCATAAATCCGGGTAACTACCGCAATAGTGCCTCCAGAAACCCCGGGGACAGAATCTCCCAAGCCCATGGCAAAGCCCCTCCAGAACAAAGAAAAAAACTCGCGCCGGCGGCGATCAGGGTTTAGCGTGAAGTCAGACACTGTTGTCTACGATACCTGGGCATTCGAAGCAGTCTAAGATTGTACCAGCCCCGCTAGCAAGGGCACGAAGCGGACTTTATCCAATATTTGCTCAGTGAATTGTGAGCCCTCACGGCGAATCAACTTNAGCTCCTGATAGTCGTCTCCGCCGATGGGAATNATCAAACGGCCACCATCAGCAAGCTGCGACCGCAACTCTACCGGCACCTGGCGGGGTGCTGCGGTGGTAATAATGGCGTCGAATGGCCCGCGNTCAGCCCAGCCCAGACTCCCATCATCATGCTTGAATTCTATATTGCGCAATCCAAGGACCCGCAGATTTTTCTTGGCGCGTTCTGACAGCGCTTTGATCCGCTCAACTGTAAAGACCTTCTTGGCAAGCTGAGCAATCACCGCGGTCTGGTATCCGCAACCGGTTCCGATCTCAAGTACTCTGTTCATGGTGCCAGTTTTTACAATCGCCTCGCTCATGCGGGCAACCACGTAAGGCTGCGAGATTGTTTGATTGTGCCCGATGGGCAACGCCACGTCTTCATAAGCCCGATGCGCCAGCGCTTCATCCAAAAAAATGTGGCGGGGGGTCGAACGCATGATGTCGAGCACCTCCAAACTCTGAATGCCCTGATCCATCAACCGACCGAGCAGTCTCTCCCGAGTCCGCTGCGACGTCATGCCGATTCCACATAGATTCTGCATACGACCCAATATCCTACTTACTCAAAGGGTGTGAGTGATCAGCACCAGAAAAATCCTCTACCTGACACAGTTCTCGGAGCAGACTGGTCGCATAGGCCCCCGTCGGCAAGCTGAATGAGAGCTCCAGAGTTTCTGAATCCAACCAATGCCAACCTAGTCGTTCTATTCTGAAGCGTAAGGGACGACGCCCCTCCTCTACTCCCCACCGGGCCAACCCATTCACGATTTCTGAAAAGTCTTTACATACTGATCTTTCCATATCGGCCGCAATCCCCCGAGTTATATACCTATTGTTGCTCCCTGGCTTACCGGGCAGCAGTCCCGTAAGGTGGATGTCCAGACTTTCCAGCCGATCAACCAAATCTTGATTCCAGGAGTTAACTGACACAGAAAAAAAGCGCTTGGTTTTGTCCAGATTTAACACATCACCCTCGACATAGGTTGACCAGTGATCGCAGCGAATCCGACGAGAGAGCAGCTGATTAAAAACATAGGCTCTTGCAGCTGAGAAGAGAATTGACCGCGTTTCGCGGAGTTTATACTTGGCATGCCCCTGCTCTTCCGGCTGCCGGAGCATAGCTAATGCCTCCGGTAGGTTGCTTAACTCACGACCATAACGCTGACTGCCAAAGTAATTGGGCGCCCCGGATGCTTCGAGTAGCTGCAACCTGCGTTCAAAGTCCTGCGCACAGCCAGAGAAGCTTCTGAGCAAGAGTCGGAACTGATTCGATTTGTGCGAGCCAATGCGCAGCTTCCTGTAATTACGCTCCAATCTCAGTATGTCGAGACCCGCCTCCTCGAAGCGCGCAGAGATACCCTCGTTCAGCTGCGCAACCCTGGCGCTATACCATTGACGAGTCCGAGCCCGCCGGTCCTTCATGCCCGAATACCCAACATCCCGCTCATCGATGGCCAGAATTCGGGATATCTTTCGCGCAGCCTCTCTGGTGGACTGACCAGATTTTTCAACCAGAAACATCAGGTGCTCACCATCACCGCTGGGCTCAAATCCTAATGTCTCAACGACAACAAAATCGTCATGATGCTGTTTGATTCTGGCCCTGTGTTCAGGCCTACCCAGCGCGTAGGCTTGAGACTCTGGCGGCAGAAACGATTCCCGTCCGCTCATGTTACGTGGCTAAGCTCAGTATGGTGACACAATGGCAGGCGATTCCTTCCTCGCGCCCTATAAATCCGAGCCCCTCCGTGGTGGTAGCTTTAACATTAACCTCCGAAACCTTCAGACCCATCTGATCCGCCAGCCGATCACGCATCGCCTCACGGTAAGGCGCAAGTTTTGGTGTCTGCGCTATCACTGTGATATCCACATTCACCGGATACCAGCCTTTAGCTGAGGCGCGCTCAAGAACCTGTTTTAGCAACAGAATGCTGTCAATATTGGCAAACTCTTCATCCGTATCAGGAAAATGCTGGCCGATATCTCCTTCACCGATCGCACCCAGGATGGCGTCGCAAATTGCGTGCAGCACAACATCGCCGTCCGAGTGAGCGAGAAAGCTTCTCGGCTCTTCGATCTTGAGCCCACCGAGCATCAGAGGTTTGTTAGAATCAAATTTTTCACTAAACCGGTGAACGTCAAATCCATGACCTATTCGAAACATGCCTGCGCTCATGGGCTTTCCACCCCCAGTGAATTTTGTTGTTGCATGATGACTTCAGCAAGCAAGAGGTCAGATTCCTCGGTGATCTTGATGTTATCTGTGCTACCCGGAACTATGACAGGTGACAGTCCGAGGGACTCAATCGCGGCAGAATCATCTGTTACGATCCTGTTTTGATCAGCAGCGAGTTGCAGAGCGCGATTAAGGACATGAAAACGAAATATCTGAGGCGTCAGCGCTCGGTACAACTCGGTGCGATCGACAGTTCCGGCGACCTCGCCTTGATCATCGGCTCGCTTCAACGTATCGGAAACCGGTGCTGCGAGCAAACCGCCAACGTCATGGTTGGCAACCACATCAATCAGTCCGTCTACCTCTGAGGGCCTAAAGCAAGGTCGAGCAGCGTCATGCACCAAAACCCAGTCGTCAGATGCCAGCTCGGACTCCAAAATCTTCAGTGCATTGAGCACCGAATTACAGCGCTCTTCCCCCCCACGCGCTATCCTGACGGACAGANTCTCCGGAACCTCAGCAGAAATTGGAGTTTTATCATCCGGGCGCAGAACTAAAACCAGCCCGGANAGCGCCTTGACGCGCCCCAGGCGTTCTAGGGTGTGATGCANAATCGTTTTTCCACAGATCGACAAATATTGCTTAGGGACCTCAGCCCCCATNCGCTTGCCGACCCCCGCCGCTGGCACAATAGCCCAAATCGCCATTCGTTACTCAGCACGTAGGATCGAGTTTGCCCGCAAAAAGCACCTTCCTCGTGCCCTCCGCCTACTCGATAAAAAGAACGAATGTCTCATCACTGCCTATCATGCCCAGTTCAGAGCGTGCCCTTTCCTCCACAGCCTCAAGCCCCGTTTTTAGGTCGAGCACTTCAATCTCAAGCAGCCGATTTCTCGCCCGCAGATCTGCGTTGATCTGACGCTGGTCGTCCAGCACTTGCTCCAAAAGATTCAGCGCACGCACGCTGCCTTCGCCCACCCAGAGCTGATACTGCAGGACCAGAATCAAAAAACCCAATGAGCCAAGCAAAACCTTCATTACCGTTAGGAAGCCCCCTTGAATCGGGCGAATTCGCCTATTCCATTGTATTGAGCCGAGGTTCCCAGCATCTCTTCAATTCTCAACAGCCTGTTATATTTAGCAACGCGATCAGAACGACACAGTGAACCGGTCTTAATCTGACCCGCTGCGGTCGCCACAGCAAGGTCAGCGATTGTCGTATCAGCAGTCTCCCCGGAACGGTGTGATATCACCGTGGTGTAGCCGGCCGTTTTCGCCAAATTGATCGCCTCTAAAGTCTCACTCAGTGTGCCTATCTGATTGAATTTGATCAGTATAGAGTTCGCCACGCCTTCCTTGATACCGCGTTTGAGGATTCTCGTGTTGGTAACAAACAAGTCATCACCCACTAATTGAACCTTATCGCCTATTTTGGCGGATAATTTAGCCCATCCTTGCCAATCTGATTCATCCATGCCGTCCTCAATGGATAAGATCGGATAGTTGTTTGTCAGCTGCTCGAGATACTCCACGAACTTATCCGAACTGTAGCTCTTTCCTTCTCCCTTGAGGACATACTTACCGCCTGAATAAAACTCGGAGGCCGCACAGTCGAGCGCCAGATGAATATCCTCACCAATTCGAAAACCAGCTTTATCTACCGCGAGTAAAATCACGTCCAGCGCTGCTGCATTGGTAGGCAGATCTGGTGCAAAGCCTCCTTCATCACCGACTGCGGTACTGAGCCCCTGCTGCTGCAAAACTGACTTCAGCGCGTGAAAGATTTCAGCGCCGTATCGAAGCGCCTCCCGAAAACTCGGCGCCCCTGTTGGTTGAATCATGAATTCCTGAATATCCACGTTGTTGTCGGCATGCTCGCCGCCATTGACGATATTCATCATGGGGACTGGCAGCGAAAATTGATCCTCGCGGTTGAGTTGACCCAGATAGGCGAACAGTGACACCCCCGCCTCCGCAGCGGCGGCTTTTGCCGCCGCAAGCGATACNGCCAGAATGGCATTGGCACCCAGNACTGATTTGTTATCTGTCCCGTCAAGGTCGAGCATCACCTGATCCANACCAGCCTGNTCGCTGACTTCAAATCCTAGAAGGGCNTCATGAATCTGGGTATTNACGCGCGTTACCGCGGCTTGCACCCCTTTACCGGAATAGCGCTGCGGNTCTTTATCTCTCAGTTCCAGNGCTTCTCTGGAACCAGTTGAGGCACCTGACGGCGCACAAGCACTGCCTTGCGCACCACTGGCCAGCACCACGTCTGCTTCGACGGTCGGGTTACCACGCGAATCCAGTATTTCTCTAGCATGTATAGAGATAATGTTTGACATTTCAATACCTTATAGTGTTTTTGCAGAATTTTTCTGCTATAGAGTCACTAGCTCAGGTTGAGCTTTAATCAATTCATCGAGTGCTTTCATTTGGCTGAGAAAAGGCTCCAGCGCGTCCAGGCGGAGCGCACACGGGCCATCACATTTGGCTTTATCGGGGTCTGGATGCGCCTCAAGAAACAGACCGGCAAGCCCTTGGGAAAGGCCCGCCTTGGCCAAATGGGTAACCTGCTCCCGGCGCCCNCCGGCCCCGTGGCCAAGAGCCCCGGGTTGCTGCAGCGCATGGGTCACATCAAACAGGACCGGAAAACCAAAGCGCTTTAGAGTCTGGAACCCCAGCATATCCACAACCAGGTTGTTATAACCGAAACTGCTGCCTCGCTCGCACAACATCAGCCTCGCATTTCCGGCTTGCTCAAATTTCTCCAGAATGTGGGACATTTCTGCAGGCGCAAGAAACTGTGCTTTTTTGATATTTATCGCAGCGCCGGTTTTTGCCATCGCCTCAACAAGATCTGTCTGACGGGATAAAAACGCCGGCAGTTGAATCACATCTGCGACCTCTGCCGCCAATGCAGCCTGATGCGGCTCGTGGACGTCAGTGATTATGGGGAGACCGAGACTCGATTTGATCTCCTCCAGCCACTGCAGCCCGATTTCCAGGCCCGGGCCACGATAGGAATGCAGCGATGACCGGTTTGCCTTATCAAAAGATGCCTTAAAAACGAGGGGGGTCCCNAGCTTTTGCGAAACCTGCTGAAAGTAGGCTGCCGTTTCCAGGCTTAGTTCCCTCGATTCGAGAACGTTGAGCCCACCGAACAGCACAAAGGGCTGGTCGTTNCCGACNGGAATGCCAGCAATGGATATTTGTTGNATGTTCATGCGCAGTAATCAGTCATTGGTCCCGTGACGCTCAAGCACTGGCAGATTCTGCCACGAAGCCCACCTCGGTTGCCCCCTCACCGGACTGATGCGCATTATAGGCAATGGCCGCCTCAATGAAGCCGCTGAACAGGGGATGTCCCTCTCGTGGTGTCGAGGTGAACTCGGGGTGGAATTGACAGCCTACGAACCAGGGATGATCAGGCACTTCAACGACCTCCACCAACGTATCATCCGCCGATTTTCCAACGAGCTTCAGGCCTGCATCCGACAGCACATTGAGATAATCGTTGTTGAACTCGAAGCGATGACGATGTCGCTCAACAATTTCGCTCTGTCGGTAACATTGGTGAGTCGTTGAGTCAGTCTCCAACAGGCATTTTTGCCCTCCCAGGCGCATGGTACCGCCCAGATCCGAATTTTCGTCCCTGACTTCTGTANTTCCTGCTGCATTCGTCCACTCGCTGATGAGAGCGATCACCGGATGCTCGCAGTCTTGCTCAAATTCCGTGCTGTTGGCCTTACTCAATCCGGCCACATGTCGCGCGTACTCAACGACAGCCGCCTGTAATCCCAAACAAATTCCGAGAAAAGGAATCTTGTACTCTCTGGCATACTGTGTTGCTAGAATCTTGCCCTCAAATCCGCGTTCACCGAAACCTCCCGGAACGAGAATGGCGTCGTGACCGGCCAAGAGTTCAACGCCTTTTTCCATGACTTCTGTCGAATCAATGTAGCTGATCTCTACCCTTGTGCGNGTCTGAATACCGGCATGCAGGATCGCTTCATTAAGCGACTTGTAGGCATCAAGAAGCTCCATGTATTTGCCAACCATCGCAAGTTTGACGATTCTCTCCGGATTGAGCTGGGCATCAACGACTCTGTCCCATTCTGAGAAATCTGCTTTCGGGCAGTCCAGATGTAATTTTTTCACAACTATGTCATCAAGCCCGGCGGCGCCCAGAATAGAGGGCACNCGATAGATAGAGTCTGTGTCCGGCAGGCTTATCACCGAGGGGGAATCGACATTGGTAAACAGAGCAATCTTGTGCCTGGAAGACTCATCAATCTCAAGCTCTGAACGACAAACCAGGATGTCCGGCTGGATGCCTATTGACCGCAGTTCCTTAACCGAGTGCTGGGTTGGCTTGGTCTTGGTTTCTCCTGCAGTACTGATGTACGGCACCAATGTAAGATGCAGAAATAGCGCACGCTCGGAACCCAGCTCTACGCGTAACTGACGGACCGCTTCAAGAAAAGGTTGGGACTCGATATCNCCNACTGTGCCACCAATCTCAACCAGCGCTACATCGACCTCTCCGGCGCCCTCAACTATCCTGCGTTTGATTTCATCTGTAATGTGAGGAATGACCTGTATGGTCGCGCCGAGGTAATCTCCGCGACGCTCCCGCTTGAGCACTGATTCATAAATCCGACCTGTCGTGAAGTTATTTTTCTGCGACATAGTGGCCCGACTGAAGCGCTCATAGTGGCCGAGATCCAGATCAGTCTCTGCGCCATCTTCAGTAACAAAGACCTCTCCATGCTGAAACGGACTCATAGTGCCCGGGTCTACATTGATATAGGGGTCCAGCTTAAGCAGAGTGATCTTGAGCCGCCGAGCCTCAAGAATAGCCGCGAGGGATGCGGAGGTGATGCCTTTGCCCAGAGAAGAAACAACGCCGCCGGTAATGAAGATATATCGTGTCATGAAGACCCCACCNAGATGATGCGAGTCGCTGGCACGAACTCACNNAGATGGAGTTATAGACTACCAGAATGACCCACCAAGCTCAATCTGGTTTCAATNAAAGCCGGTTGGCAGCAGAGCTCTCGACACTTATTCCGCTCTTGGTTCCAGCGGCTGCTCCAGAGTAATGACTTGCTGTGGCGCTTGCCATTGAATGTGGAGACCCAAATCGCCCGGCTCAGCCTGATGGCTCTCTGCCACCCCTATCCCGGGCACATAGATCAACTCTGTCTCAGCATAAATCAGGGGCAGACACTGCCGCTGCCAAGGAGGCACTCCGGCCTCATGCAGAAGATCTTTCAGGGATTTAGTCGGTCGCCCTGGCAATTTTAAGGCTTCTCCTCCAGTGCGATAGCGCACAGTGAAATACTGTAGTCTCTTACTTATCACGTCACCGCTCAGCGGCGAAATAAAAAGCGTCCCATTTCCTGGTCCCATCTCCACTNANCGGTCNCTGGCNTCAAAACTGGTCGNGACAGGNGAATTAGCAACCCCTTTGCGGACAGCAAATAGTTCACCATCATGGCGAAATANCAGACAATCGGTAATGTCGAAACTCGAGCCAGTGCCAGAAGCGGGCAGAAATTCATCAACCAGCTGATGGGTAATTCGCCAGCCCAACGTCTGAAGCCCCAGCCGTTTTGCCCAGCGGCGTATTACATTTCNCTGACGGGCCGGATTCAGCTGTTCAAGACGGAGCAGAAACAAGCCACCCCGCGGCGAAATCATCGAGATAAGATCCTCATCGGCCAAGTCTCCTTGAAGCGCGTTGCTTTCTTCCATCAAATTCAGGCTTTTTTGCCAGCTCGCGCGATAGTCTGGCCAGCGAGCTTCTAAAACCGGGAGGACATGATGTCTCAAGAAATTTCGGTCGTGACGATCATCCTGATTTGATTCATCTTCTTTCCATTTCAAGCGTTTGGCGACTGCGTAGGTGTGCAGCTCAGCAAGCGTAACATCAAGCAGCGGCCGCCATAGAGTAGCTTCACCCAGATCGCGCATCCTCGGAATTCCCGAGAGCCCCTGCGGCCCCGCACCCCGCAGAAGCCGATAGAGGGAAGTTTCAATCTGATCATCAAGATGGTGAGCAAGCAACAGTGAGTCACCGCTTTGAACCAGGTCACGAAAGGCGTTATATCTCGCTGCTCTGGCCGCCGCTTCCAGGGAACCGTCAGCAGAAACAGAAACCTCAAGGGTTGCTAGCGGCACCTGCCACTGATGGCAAGTCTCAACGCAGAAGGCCTGCCATTCCATGGCCNTATCAGATAGTTGATGATTAATGTGAACAGCTGCAAGATCTGCGTCAAGTGAACCCGCATCTCGCAAACTCGCTAAGGCATGGAGCAAAACGGTTGAGTCCAGCCCACCACTAAGAGCAACAACGTACCGCCCTGNCGAGCTTTCCCGGCTCAATTCAGCAAGGAGTTTAACGANCAAGTCNCTCATNCTGCTGCCCCTTCCGGGCAATNGGTCCCGGGCTTGACTTAGCTACTGATACCATAGCTCATCAGACGTTCATAGCGACGGCTGACCAGTTCGTCGAGATCCATCGCCTGCAGCCTATCCAGCTGCTGCAGCAAAGCATGTTTAATATTGGCACTGGTTGCCGCTACATCACGATGCGAACCACCGAGAGGTTCAGGAATTGTCTGATCGACTATACAAAGCTCAACAAGGCGCTCGGAGGTCACTCCCATGGCTTCGGCAGCTGCCGCAGCATGGTCGGCAGATTTCCACAANATGGTTGCNCAGCCCTCCGGTGTGATGACCGTNTAGGTGGAGTACTGCAGCATNTTCAGCTGATCGGCAATGCCAATGGCGATTGCGCCACCGGAGTTTGCCTCCCCGGTGACCGTCGCGATCAAGGGNGTCCTGACTCTCGACATCATCGCCATATTTTCNGCGATCGCTTCATTAATCCCGCGCTCTTCCGAATCCATGCCAGGGTAAGCCCCCGGAGTGTCGATGAAACTCAGCACCGGGAGCCGATATTGTTCCGCGAGTCTAATCAGACGCCTGGCCTTACGGTAACCCTCGGGTCTCGGCATACCAAAATTATGGCGTACTTTTTCCTTAGTGCCNCTGCCTTTTTGATGACCGATAACCATCACCGGTCGGCCATCAAGCCTGGCAAGGCCTCCGATGATTGCCAAATCATCGGCAAACAGCCGGTCTCCGTGCAGCTCATCAAAATCTGTAAATATGTGCTCAATAAAATCCAGGGTATAGGGTCGCAGNGGGTGTCTCGCTACCTGAGAGATCTGCCATGAACTGAGATTCGCATAGATCTTTTCTGTCAGTTTGGTGCTTTTATCCTGCAGATTCTGGATTTCTTCGCTGATGTTGAGGTCATTATCCGTGCCGACAAGACGCAANTCTCGAATCTTTNCCTCCAATTCCGCGATGGGTTGTTCAAAATCTAAGTAATTAGGGTCCATAAGTGTTCCGCGAAAACTGCTGTATGANGCAAGCTTGTGCAAGCGGGGCTGGCATTGGCTGACGCAATCGTCCNANCTAATTCAAACTGATNTTCNGACTGTAAGCCAGTTCGATTCTGTCTTTTCCAAATTCTCTTCGTAAATTCTGGAGCAATTCGTCAGTCGGCGAGACAAACCACTCCGAGCCGAGCATTATACTCCCTCTGGAATCGGCGCGCCGATAATCGATGATGACTCGACAGCCGGAATCAACCAGACGATCCCCAGACGTTGAGTCAGAGCCTTTTGATCCCGCCGGAGCGTTTGACAATTTCGATTCAGCCTGACCTGCCTGACAGTGCGGAAGGAGAATCGAAGCCAGATGGTCGCAAAAGGCCGGCACCAGTTCATCCGATCGCAGCCGGACCGCGAGGCGTTTCGCAAAGCGTTTACGCGCCTCGAGCAAACTCATCAGTTGCTTGGCGCGACCACGCATACCCTCATTGTAATCGTCCACGCTGACCGTGCACTCGGCGATAATGATCGAATCGAGCTGTAGCTGGTCCCGGTATTTTTCAAAATCCCGGGCAGACAATGACAGTTCAAAGCGGGCACTGCGATCATCAAGCATCAGGAACGCGATAGTATCCCCGGCCTTTGTTCTCATGGTCCTAATTCCATACAGCAAACCGGCAACCAATTGGGTACCGCGCTCTGGGCATAACCCAGACAGGCGACTGCGGGTAATTTTTGACAGTTCCGGAAGAAACTCTTCTATAGGATGCCCTGACAAATAAAGCCCGAGCGCAGATTTTTCCGCCTGCAAGCGCTCCTGTTCACTCCAGGCTTGAGTACTAGCACCCGAACTCCGGGTCTCGCTAGCTGGTGCCTCAGGTGAAATGTCCCCAAATAAATCATCTACCTTACTTTCAGAATTCCGTTTACTTTGCTCGGCGGCCTGAATAGAAGAGGGTAACAGCGCCAGAAGCGCCGCCCTGACGACATCAGGACCACCTTCCATAAAATTATCAAATGCGCCTGACTTGATCAGGGCTTCCAGTGAGCGCCTGTTGACTGCTTGAGAATCCAGCCGTTGACAGACCTCCAACAAACTTTCGAAAGGTTTTTTCTGTCGTTCGGATATTATTGCCTCAATCGGCCCTTCACCCAGTCCCTTGATTGCTCCAAGGCCATAGACAATATCCCCGGTGTCACTCACCGTAAAGTTAAATTGACCGACATTGACATCCGGCGGCACTATTTTGAGGCCCATTGCATGACATTCATCGACGTAAGTCACAATCTTGTCGGTATTCTGCATTTCGGCGGACAGTACCGCCGCCATGAAAACCTCCGGATAATGTGCTTTGAGCCAGGCCGTCTGATAGGAGACCAGCGCATAGGCAGCAGAGTGCGACTTATTGAAACCATAGCCAGCGAATTTTTCCATGAGATCAAAAATTGAACCCGCCAGATCTTTGTCGATCTGCCGCGCTACCGCACCAATCATAAAGAGGTCGCGCTGTTTCGCCATCACAGCCGGGTCTTTTTTACCCATGGCCTTACGCAGAATATCGGCCCCACCTAGAGTGTAATTCGCGAGCACTTGCGCAATCTGCATTACCTGCTCCTGATAGAGAATGACGCCGTAGGTGTTGGACAACACCGGCTCCAGCTCAGGATGTGGATAAGCGACCTCCGTGCGGCCGTGTTTTCTCTCAATGAAATCATCAACCATGCCTGACTGAAGAGGACCTGGACGGAACAGTGCAACCAGCGCAATAATGTCCTCAAAGCTGCTGGGTTTAAGTTTCTTGATCAGTTCCTTCATCCCCCGTGATTCGAGCTGGAATAGCGCGGTGGTTTCCCCCTTTTGCAGGATCCGGTAAACCGACTCATCATCTAGGGCCAACGCATCAATCGCGAAAGGTTCTGCCTCGCCCTGACGCTCATTAATCATCTTCACCGCCCAGTCAATGATCGTGAGTGTACGAAGGCCTAAAAAATCAAACTTGACCAGACCAGCAGTTTCGACATCATTCTTGTCGAATTGCGATACCAGCCCGCCGCCGGCTTCTTCACAATACAGCGGCGTGAAATCAGTCAGTTTGGTCGGCGCTATGACCACCCCACCGGCATGCGTGCCGACATTACGCGTAATCCCTTCAAGCTTGAAGGCCATGTCCATAACTTCCTGAGCGTCTTCGTCACCGTCAACGAAATGTGACAGCTCCGGCTCTTCCTCCAAGGCTTTTGCCAGCGTCACATCAGGCCCAAACGGGATAAGTTTAGACAGCTTATCCCCCAAGGAATATGGCTTACCCTGAACCCTAGCAACATCCCGCACCACGGCTTTTGCTGCCATCGTACCGAAAGTAATTATCTGGGAAACGGCGTCGTGGCCGTAGAGATCGGCAACATGCTGAATCACCAGGTCGCGGCCTTTCATGCAAAAATCCACGTCAAAATCTGGCATCGACACCCTTTCTGGATTCAGGAAGCGCTCAAACAACAGGTCGTATTTGAGAGGGTCGAGATCCGTGATTCCTAAAGCATAGGCCACGATAGAGCCGGCGCCCGAACCTCGGCCGGGACCGACCGGAATATCATTCTCTTTCGCCCAGCGAATGAACTCCATGACGATCAAGAAGTAACCCGGAAACCCCATCTGGTTAATGACGCCTAGCTCCATATCAAGCCGCTCGAAATAGACACGACTTTTTTGCTCACTACATCCTGTCTCGCCGAATAATTTTTTCAGCCTTGCTTCGAGACCCTGCCTGCTGAGATCCTCAAGATAGCTTTCAAGCGATCTTTCGTCAGGTACCGGATAATTGGGCAGACAGGGGGTGCCGAGGTTCAGCGACAAGCTGCACCGCTTCCCAATCTCGGTGGCATTCAGGCAGGCTTCCGGAATATCTGCAAACAGCTCAGCCATCTCCTGACTGCTCTTGAGGTACTGCTGGTCTGTATAGTTTCTCGGCCTGTGAGGATCGTCAAGCGTCCGTCGTCCGCTGATACATACCCTAACCTCGTGCGCTTCAAAATCACTGGAATCAATAAATCTCACATCATTTGTGGCGACAACCGGTGCTCGATGCGCTACCGCCAGAGATAGTACGCGCTCGATGTAAGCTTCCTCCTCCGACTTGCCAACCCGCTGCAGCTCAATGTAAAACCGATCGGGGAAGAGTCTTAGCCAGTCTGAAAGGCAANAGGCTGCGCGNTCGNTATCGTCCGCAAGAAGTGCTTGACCAATGTCTCCATACTGCGCGCCAGACAAGGCGATAAGACCGTCAGTCTTACCCTCGAGGTCTTCGCGAGAGAGCCTGGGCTCNCCGGTTCTGTCGCCTGCCGTATACATCTGCGAGACCAGCTGAGTCAGGTTTAGATATCCTTGTTCGTTCTGAACCAGCAACACCATCGGAGTCAGCACACCGTCCTCGTCTACAAGCACGACATCACATCCACCTAGTGGCTTGACTCCCGCCGATTGCGCTGATGAATAGAATTTAACCAGCCCGAACAGATTGGCCAGATCGGTTACCGCCACTGCGGGCATCTCGAGGTCCACCAACCGCTTAACCAGTGGACCGATTGTCACTAGGCCATCACTGATCGAAAACTCAGTGTGNAGCCGGAGATGTGTAAATGTGTCTGTAACCAAAATAGCTGTCTAGCACCCTTATGAACTCGGCAAAGGTCGGAAACTAATATACCCGCTTTCATCATGAATGTTTACCGGAGCACAGCCGAAACAGGCGCAAAACTCTTGCGATGAATGGGACTTGGNCCCAGCTTTGCCAGCGCTTCGAGATGCTGTTGGGTAGGGTAGCCCTTGTGCTTTGCCAGACCATAACCCGGATAAAGGCTATCCAACGCCTCCATTTCGCGATCTCGCGTTACTTTCGCTAGTACCGAGGCTGCCGCGATCGCTGGTATCTTAGCATCCCCTCTGACAATTGCTTTCGCTTCAAACCGCCAGTCAGGGATGTGGTTTCCATCCACGTANACCAACTGCGGCGGCCGAGGCAAAGCCTCTACCGCCCGTCGCATGGCCAGCAAGCTTGCNTGCAGTATGTTCAGACTGTCTATTTCNACNACGCTGGACCGGCCGATGGAAAGGGCGAGCGCATGTTCTTTGATCAGAATGACCAGTTCCTGCCGCTGCTTGTCAGACAACTTTTTAGAATCATTCAAACCGGGTATCGGGGTGGCGGGATCAAGAATAACAGCTGCTGCGACAACATCCCCTGCCAGCGGACCCCGACCCACTTCATCGGTCCCGGCGATCCAGCGGCCATTGCGGGNATCAATTCTCTCTTCTGACTCTAGACAATCCATGAAATCNTTTTAGNTACGGTTCAAAAGCTCAGTGATAGCCGCCGACGCTGCTTCCGAAGCCCCCTTGCGCAACTCACGATGCAAGCTGTCGAATTGACGCAATACCTCCTCGAACGCACCCGGATCTGAAAAATAGTTAAGAATTTGCGATTCAACCGCAGCCTCGGTGACTTCGCTCTGAATAGCTTCAGGCACCAGNCGCTTGCCAGCCAGCAGGTTAGGTAAAGCCACATGAGGAACATCAACGATTCTCGACGCAATCAGGTNCGTAATGGGAGCTAACCGATAGAAAACTGCCATGGGCTTGCGGAGCAACATGGCTTCCAGACTNGCCGTACCGCTGGCCAANACCACAAAGTCAGCCGCTGCCATNGCTTGCTGTGAATTTTCCACGAGGCGAAACTGGTCGCCGAGAAATATACTGCACCGCGNAAGAGCCCGCTCAATACAGGCCCGGCTTTCCGCGCCACTGAAAGGAATCAGAAATCTTAATTTTGGCATCGAGCGAAGCGTCTTGACCGCCGCAACAAGAAAAANCGGAGCAAGACGCTCGATTTCACTGACTCTGCTTCCTGGAAGAAGCGCTACCACTTGCTCAGACTGCGAGAGACCGAGTATCCGACGAGCGCCCGCTGTTTCATTTCCAAAGCCTATTTGATCAGCGAGCGGATGCCCGATGCAGGTTGCCGGTATTCCAAATTCGTCNTAGATCGCAGTCTCGAAAGGAAAAAGCGTGAGCATGAGATCTACGGCTCGCTTGATTTTGTGAATCCGGTTCTTCCGGTAAGCCCAGACGCTGGGNCTGACGTAATGGACAGTGGCGATGTGATGGGACCTGAGCGTTTCTTCTATCTGCAGATTGAAGTCCGGCGAATCGATGCCAATAAAAACCGACGGGGGGCGGGCCTTGAAATAAGTTTCAAGCTTCCGTTTGATGTANAGCAGCTCTGGTAATCGACCAAGTGGCTCAACGAATCCCATGACCGAGAGNCGTTCCATCGGAAACAGCGACCGAAATCCAAGGGACTCCATGTCGGGTCCACCAATCCCGACGAATTCTGCATCGGGATGGCGCTTCTGCAGGGCAGCAATCAAACCGGCCCCTAAGATATCGCCTGACTTTTCACCGGCGACAATGCCGATCTGAATGTGNTCAGCCATGGGTTACAGACAAATTCAACACGAGCGGAGGATTACCGATGAATGCCTTTTTTGGAAGACTCCAATGACGCGACAAGAGNGGTCAAGGGCGCACAGTTTTCGCTGAGAACGCGAATCTGATCTATCGCCTCCTGAAGACTGTAATTTCTCTTATACAGGATTTTGAAAGCCTCACGAATTTCTACGATTGACTCCTTATCAAAACCGCGGCGCTCCAGGCCGATAGTATTGACACTGCGCACCGTAGCCGGTCTGCCGCTGACGATCATATAAGCCGGCACATCATTAGAAATGTGGGTCATCCCACCNATCATCGCATGAGCGCCCACGGTAAGAAATTGGTTCACACCGGCATATCCACCAAGAATCGCCCAGTCATCGATAGTGACATGCCCGCATAGGCCCACGTTATTCGCAAAAACGGTGTGGCTTCCAACAATGCAGTCATGCGCCACATGCCCATANGCCATCATCAGATTATCGTCCCCGATCTTGGTGTGCCCTCCTCCGGCACCGGTCCCGCGATGCAGCGTGACACCTTCCCTGAACACATTGTCGTCACCGATCTCCAGCCAGGTCTCTTCTCCGTCAAATTTCTTGTCTGCGGGGTCTTCTCCGACGGAGCAAAACTGATGGAAGCGATTGTTCGTGCCAATCGTTGTGTTGGCGCGGATTACNACGTGGGATTCGATGACTGTACCGGAACGAATTCGAACNCCGGGGCCGACGATACACCANGGACCTAAAGTTACGCCTTCGTCAATTTCCGCTTTCGGATCAATCTCGGATTGATTGCTGATCATGTATCGCCATCCTCAACTTTGCGTTCGGCGCAAAGGATATTCATGGTACCTACCAGTTCATCTCCCACCGAAGCTCTCGCTGCAAACCGGTAGACCCCCCTGCGGTTTGTAATGACATTTACCTCAAGCTTGAGCTGGTCTCCGGGAACGACCGGACGTCTGAGCCGAACGTCATCTGCCCCGACAAAATAATAGAGATAGCCATCTTTCGGCTTTTTTTCCTGGCTTTTGAATCCTAGTACTCCGGCCGCCTGGGCGAGAGCCTCAATAATCAGGACGCCAGGCATGATCGGTTGGTGGGGGAAATGCCCTTCAAAAAAAGGCTCATTCACTGTGACATTTTTGTAGGCTACTATCGATTTTCCCAACTCCATTGACACAACTCTGTCTACGAGCAAAAAGGGATACCGCTGAGGCAAGTATTCCTTGATTTCCTGTACATCCATTAACATCGTATTGCCTTAAACAAATTAACTCGGTGAGACCTTTTTGTTTGTTGGTCACGAATAAACGTCAAGCTCAGCCTATGAAGATCCGAACCGGTTAGCGAGCTCGATCATCGGCGTCAATCAGCCTTTCCAGATCTTTCAATCGGCGAGCGATGCTATCGAGCTGTTGAAATCTGACTATGGCTCTTTTCCAGTCAGCGACCTTCATTTGACCCGTACCGGAAGAATAGATTCCGGGCTCGGTAATCGACTTGTTCACGAGAGACATAGCGCTGACTTGGACGCCATCAGCCAGACTAAGATGGCCCACCATGCCGCTTGCACCACCTAAAACACAATATCTGCCGATCTTCGCACTACCCGCGATCGCAGTACAGCCGCAGATTACGCTATGTGCGCCAATGTGACAGTTATGTCCGATCTGCACCTGATTGTCGATCTTCACGCCATCCTCAACTATCGTGTCCTCGATCGCACCGCGGTCGATAGTTGTTCCGGCACCGACATCAACATCATCGCCAATCCAAACAGCACCGAGTTGCTGGATTTTTATACTGCGCTCGCCATCAAACGCAAAACCAAACCCATCTGCACCAATGACCGCATGGCTGTGTATATTGACCCTCGATCCTATCCGAACTTTGTGGTAAAGAGTCACCTGAGCATGCAACCTACAGTTCTCACCTAAGCGCACACCACGACCAATGACAGTGCCCGGCCCAATTGAGCTGTTCGCCCCAATCTCAACATCACCCTCTATGACCACATTGGCACCAATATAAACCCCTTCTCCAAGAGATACCGAATCGGCAACACTGGCGGAAGCATGCACACCCGCTGCAACCTCTGATTGCTCAGCAAACAACTGCGATACGTAGGCAAAAGCAACGTAAGGCTGCTCCGCTATTAGCGCATTTGTCGGAACAAGNTCAGCTTGACTTTCCTCTACGATGACCGCAGAGGCGCTGGTTTTCGCCAGCTGTCCGAGATAAGAAATGTTACTGAGGAAACTGATNTCCCCCGTATTCGCACTNGCGAGAGTGCCCAGACCCTGAATTTGACAATCATGATCGCCGANGANCCGNAGGTTCAGCCGACTTGCTATTTCTCCAAGCGAGTAGCTTTTCATGTGTCACCTGACACTTAGGACCGCGACTTACTTCGATCTAATTACTGGAAGCAGCGGCCGCNCGCTCATTAAGTTTCGCGGTTACCCGGGCAGTTATATCAAGAACAGGCGCAAAGTAAGGAGCCGTATCGGCATTCAATATAAGATCAAAGCCACCTTCCGCTACAACGTCTGTGACTGCGGCGGCCAACTCGTTCTGCATGCTCGCTAGAAACTGCTGATTCTTCTCCTGAAGCGCCTGCTGCACTCTCTCCTGGATAAGTTGGAGCTGCACCTGCAGATCCTGAGCGTTAGCGTTCATTCGCCGAATCTCATCTTCAGTCATCACCGCCTCATTCTGCTGATACTCTGACTGCAGAGACTGAAGCTGCTCTGTCAACTCGGTCGCGCGGGATTCGTCTAATGCGAATTCCTGTTCCAGTTCAGTCTGAACGACCTGTGCGGCATCGGAATTGAAGAGCGCCTGTAGCGCGTTAAGAACGCCAATTTTGGTATCCTGCGCAACCGCACCCTGTGCAAAAAATGCCAAAGCCAAACCAACCAGCAAATTCTGTCGCGTATTCACTCTACCTATCTCCAAAAGTCCAAAGCACTCCCGGCCGGGCCGGAAACGCTCAGTTTAAACACTTAATAATGCCGCCCACCGGATCAAAAAACCCCGACGGTAAAATCGAATGTCTTGGTGTCGTCACCTTCTTTACCGAAAGGTGCAGCCACATAAAATGTCAACGGCCCGAACGGAGACAGATAGGTAATCGAGAGTCCCGCCGCATAGCGGATTTCACCAATGTCGAAATTCGAGCAGTTATTGAGCAAGCGCGTGCGTTCAGTGCAATTTGACGAGAAAACGTTTCCAGCGTCAATAAAAAAAGCTGACCGCACCTGATTCTGATTAGGCACAAAAGGCAGCGGAAAAATCAGTTCCAGTGTTGCCGTGGTCAGTATGTTACCACCGAAACTGTCAAAATCCCTATCGAGAAAGAAGTTTTGTACCGCCAGGGCCACTTCAGGATTTCCGTTCGCATCTAGGATAGGGTTACCCGCTACGTCTACCAAGGCTTCAGTCTGATAGCCAAACTCACGGGCAAAATTGGCGTTACCGGCAACATCGGTGATGATGTCCCCATTATCGTCGCGAAGCAGGGTGATCGGGCCTTCCGTCAGGTATCTAGCGCCAGCGGTGCTGTTTGGCCCCAAGCTGTTCTCTTCAAAACCTCGAACTCGTCCACCCCCTTGGATCAGACCGCCGGCAAAGAAGTTGTTGAAGAAGGGCATCTCGCTATTCTCGCCGTAGCCAAAACCATATCCCAGGTTGGTTTGCAGACCGATAACCCAGTTNCGGGCAAAGCTCAAAGGCCAGTAAATTTGATTTGTATAGTTAATCCTCGCGTACTCCAGGTCGCTCCCAGGCAAGGTCACTTCTATACCAATATTGTGAGATGCCCCGTCTGTAGCCAATTGGCCTCTATTGAGAGTGTTTCGAAACCAACGGCCTGTNATTGAAAAATTGTCAAAGGTGTCGCCAAATCTGTCCACAAAGCCGGGGTCGGTTGGCGCCCGCAACTGATCTGGCCTTAAATCAACAACACTTCCGAGAATGGCATCTCGAACGGGCCCTTCAAAAGGATTGGAGTTTGCAGGTTGAANCACGTAACTGTCGATGCCGTCAATGAGTTTTGGACTAGCAATAATTTCTTGTACAGAGCCAGTACCAGTCCCAAGCTCTGTATGAGTAAAGCCAAGGTCTGCACCCAACGCCGAGATCTCACTTAGGGGGTANCTGAANCTTACAGAACCACCAAAAGATGTCGTATTAAAAGCGGATACGTTAAANGGAGAATCAATTTCTCTGGCGAAGATATTAAACCCCCTAGACACACCATCTGGTGTAAAATACGGGTCTACGTACTGAAAGTTCAAGCCACTCTGGAATCGGCTCCGGTTAATGCCAACGCCGACTGTTCGGCCGGTGCCTAGAAAGTTTTGCGCCTGGAGATTCGAACTGATGAAGAAGTTGCCACCGCCACCGGTGCCAACCTGAAAGCTGACCGCACCGAAATTTTGCTCTACCACGTCGTAATTAACATCAACCTGATCTTCANTACTGGGGACCTCCTCGGTGTTCACTTCCACAGTCTCGAAGTANCCAAGCCTTTCGAGACGAACTTTGGATTGCTCAATTTGAATACTGGAGGCTGGCGCACTTTCTAACTGACGCATTTCCCTNCGGAGAACGTCATCGGCAGTCGACAGGTTTCCAGAAAAATTGATCCGGTTCACATAAGTGCGGTTTCCNGGCTCAATGAAAAAAGTCACTTCAACAGTTTCGTCTTCCCCGTTGACTTCCGGAACGCCGGTTGCCTCCGCAAATGCGTACCCAAGATTGCCGAGAAACTGCACCATGATCTCTTCGGTTCCAGTCACCAATGATTGGGAAAAAATCTGGCCTGGCTGAACGAAAATGGCAGCGCGCAATAGCGCCTCTGCATCAACCAGATCACCGGCGAGATCTACCCCGCTGACGATGTACTGATCACCTTCACTGACGTTGATGGTAATGTAGACTTCCTTGCGGTCCGGCGTGATCGAAATTGGCGTGGATTCAACGATAAATTCGACGTAGCCATTGTCCAGGTAAAACGACTCAAGTCTCTCCAGGTCGCCGGAGAACTGCTCTCTTGAATAACGGTCTTTCCTGCTGAGAAGCAGATACCAGGGCTTGGTACCTAACTCGAACAAGCCGAGAAGTTCCTCTTCATCGAAAGCTTCATTACCAATGATATTGATGTGCCTTATCCGGGACTCTTCACCCTCGTTAATNTCAAGGCTGATGGCAACCCGATTTCGGGGCAGATCTTCAACGGTCACTTCGACTGATGCACCGTAGCGCCCGCGGGAGGAATAAACTTCCTGTATACCCTGCTGAATCGCCTCGAGCGCAGCGCGAGTAAAAATCTGGCCCTCCGCAATGTCAGCTGTCGCCATATTTTCAATAATATCTTCCGTCTCGAGGACACCGTTGCCCTCAACGGTTATTTCGGCGACGGAAGGACGCTCGAGAACCGTTATCACAAGAATATTGCCTTCTCGTGCCACTTCGATTTCATCGAAGTATTCCGAGGTGACCAGCGAACGGATAACCTCAGCAGCGGTNCGTTCAGTGACTACATCACCGATACCAATCGGAAGCAGGTTGTAAATAATGCCGGGGGAAATACGCTGATAGCCGTCGACAATGATGTCGGCGACGGTGAACTCTTGGGCTTTAGCAACGGCAGGAAGACCGAGCGCCAACAGCATTGCGATCGCCAGTTTTCTTGTGTTCAATTCTTGATTCCTACAAAGTCNGCGCGACGTCAATGGCNAGAGTAAATAAACGTCACAACAAACGGCTTATATCGTTGTAGACGGCCAGCGCCATCANTCCGGAAATAAGCAGCAACCCCAGCTGCAGCCCCCAGGCCTGAATCCGTTCCGGAACTGGCCGTCTGATGACCGCTTCTATCAAATAATACAAAAGGTGCCCCCCATCAAGCACGGGGATAGGCAGCAGATTGAGTACACCCANTGAAATGCTGAGTANTGCCANAAAGCCCAAATACACATCCAGACCATAACTGGCAGTCTCACCGGCAACCTGTGCTATCGTAATCGGCCCGNTGATATTTTTAACAGATATCAGCCCNATCACCATTTTCTTGACAGAATCTAGAACAAAAATGGATTTATTCCANGTCTCCTCAAGTGCCGGGCGCAACGCCCCCAGCAAAGTAAACTGTANTTCACGACGATGCTCAGCAGGCAATATGTCCACTAAGCTGGCCTGACGCACTGAAGCACCAATGCTTCCAATCACGCTATCGTCAGGCAAAACCGTTCGCTCTGGTCGGATTAACAGTCCCTGCGATCGCTCGTTTCGTTTGACTACNACATCCAGAGAGAGTTCCGGATTCGCCCGCACCAACTCCACCCAATGCGTCCAGCCGCGTATTGTCNCNCCATTCACCGACAGGATCTCATCTCCTGGAAGGAGCCCACCCGCTTCTGCCCGGCCGCCTGAGATCACGTCAGCGATCAGTGCCGGTATTTCAAACTGAACAATGCCGAGATCAGCAATCGGATTGGGCTCAGTTTCGCCACCCAGCCAGTTCCGGACAGGGATCTGTANCTCCCGCACTCGCCCTGTCTCTGGTGAAGCCACCGTCAGNTTGACTGCGCCNGTTTCCCCAAGACGCGCCAGCAATTGCAGTGTGACCTGCTGCCAGATGACCGTNGGCTNACCATCTACGGACAGGATTTCATCTCCCTCACGCAATCCGGCAGTCTCCGCTGCGGATTCACCCAACACTCCATTGACCACAGGGACAATTCCACTCACGCCATAGCTGACGTGGATCAGCCAGAACACAAATATCGCGAGCAGAAAGTTTGCAGCAGGGCCTGCTGCCACAATGGCCATTCTCTGCCACAGAGGCTTGCAGGCAAAATANTTATGACGCTCGCTCTGCGGGATGACACTCTGCTCAGGAAGACTGGTGTCTTCCTGACCGAGCATTTTGACGTACCCGCCGAGCGGGATAGGGGCAATGACATATTCAACCCCATCTTTGCCAATCCAGGATTTAGCCGCCTTACCAAATCCGATCGAAAAGCGGAGGACTTTTACGCCACAGCGGCGCGCCACCCAAAAATGACCGAACTCATGAATGGTCACGAGGATACCTAGAGTCACAATCAATGCNAAAATGCTAATTAGTATGTCAGTCATCAAAAGCGGTGCGAATGGGATGAACCGGGCCCGTCAGGCCGAGCAGATCTCCTTCTATATCAATTTCTTAGCTGCTATCCTTGCAGCGCTGTCTGCACCNCGAATNATATCGAGAGAGGCAGCCGGTTCACAAGGGGTTTTCGATAATACGGCCTCAATGATCACCGGGATTTGCTGAAATCCAATTCGATTCGACAAAAAGGCCGCNACGGCAATTTCATTAGCGGCATTCAGCACCGCCGGNGCCGTTCCGCCCGCCTCAAGCGCTGCCCTGCCCAGACTGATACAAGGAAAGCGATCCATATCAGGCTCACTGAATTCAAGCGCAGGCTGGCGCGTNAGATCCAAGACTTTCGCGCCTGACGCCATACGGCCCGGGAAAGCCANTCCGTAGGCAATCGGCACGCGCATATCCGGATTTGCAAGCTGCGCCAGCACGGAACCATCTCGATAATATACCATCGAATGCACAATACTCTGCGGGTGAACCACGATATCGATAGCAGTCCCGGGNAGGTCGAATAAAAAGCTGGCCTCAATCAGCTCTAGCCCTTTATTCATGAGNGAGGCTGAATCAACCGAAATTTTTCGCCCCATAGACCACATCGGGTGCGCGCAAGCCTGCTCTGGCGTTACNTTCGCAAGCGCTTTTTTGGGCGTGTTTAGNAATGGTCCCCCAGAAGCCGTCAGGACAAGCTTATCGACAAAGCGCCCGTCGGTGGACGACAACCCAGAGCGCGTTTCCGCGAGACACTGAAATATCGCATTATGCTCACTGTCTATAGGGAGTATGTCTGCGTTGTTTCGTTTTGCTGCATCAATGAAGAGATTGCCGGACATAATCAGGGATTCTTTATTGGCCAGCAGCAAACACTTGCCAGCTGATACCGCTGCCAGCCCGGAACTCAGACCCGCCGCACCCACGATAGCGGCCATCACCACGTCGACCTGTTCNTGGGCCGCNANAAATTCNAGCGCATCTTCNATGTCAAGAAATTCTGTTNTACANCCAGACCCGGCGAGCAGGCGCTTGAAATGCTGATGCTGCTCCAGGTCCACTAGCACNGCATACTTTGGCTCATGCTGCAAACACTGGCTCAGNAGCAGCTCACTGTTGCGATAGGCGCTCAGCGCGAAAATGGAAATGTTATCGCACCGCGACACCACATCCAGAGTGCTGCGGCCAATAGAACCAGTGGACCCAAGTACCGTTAATTGTCTTTTTCCGGTCATGGTTCAGCGAGCCCAGTCCAGCGCAAGCAACAGTATTAGNACGCTAATAGGNGCCACNGCCAGCAGCCCATCGACNCGATCNAGCACTCCGCCATGGCCGGGAAGTATGGATCCGCTGTCTTTGAGATCCGAATTGCGTTTCAACATACTCTCAACTAGGTCACCAACNACGGCAAACGGGGTAGTGGTCACACAGGACAGCAGCAGAACTAAAATCTGCGCTGAACTCATCTCAAGCAAATCACGCTGTGCCGCCCATACTAATGCCGCGCTGACAGCGCAGCATGTGGCAAATCCGCCCCATACACCCTCCCAGGTCTTCTTTGGGCTCACGCTNGGGGCTANAGGCCGNTTCCCAAGGTACCTACCAGCAAAGTACGCGCCAACGTCGACTGCTGCGACTGCNATCACAACACCAAGCACGAGATAGCCTGAGGGCAAGATAACTTTGAGGGCCACCAAACCTGTCCAGGTCGGAACTAACGCTAGCAGCCCCATCAGGCTGATTGTAAATTTATGATTCCAGCAGNCGGAATTTTCAGGATAGCCGACTAGCAAACAAGCTGCGATACACCACCACAGCACACCAAAGCNGAGGATCACAATAACTCGAAACAGCGTGAAAGANTCNGCGCCGGACCANAACCCGGAAAGCGCAGCGGNTCCGACNAGNACANTGAAAACGCTTAAAGTNTAGAACAGCCTGGGGACANCTCCCTCGAATTGAGCAAANGCACCCCACTCCCAGGCCGCCAGCNTAATGATAACCGCGACAACTGCTGCAAAAGCNAACGGTGTGGTAAGCAAAGTCAGAGCAATTAAAGCGACNAGCANCACAACGGCGGTAACGANACGCTGCTTAAGATCATCACTCATCACAGACGCCCTCAACCTGGGTTGCCCCGAACCGGCGCTGGCGGCTGGCAAATTCTTCGAGTGCGCGCTGAAACTCAGCTTCTGTAAATTCCGGCCAGTAACAGTCGGCGAAATAGAATTCAGTGTAGGCAAACTGCCATAACAAAAAATTACTNATTCTTTTCTCTCCCCCGGTNCGAATACACAGATCCGGATCGGGAATAAGCCCAAGACTTGTCTGCGCACGAAGCAAATCGGCATCAATATCGGATGATCTGATCTGGCCCGCCTCAACCTGTCGGCCAAGCGCGATGGCCGCTTCAGTGATATCCCAGCGTCCACCGTAGTCAACAGCGACGGTGACTGTGGTTCCGGTGTTATTTTCGGTAAGGCTTTCTAGTTCATCCATGCTGCGCAATAGTTTGGGCGCCAGACCGTCTCGTTTTCCTATAAAGTTAAACTTGACTTCCTTTTGCTGAAATTGATTAATCTCNCTTCGTTTAAGAACTGATAGAAACAGCGCCATNAGGCCGTCAACTTCAGCAATNGGACGACTCCAGTTCTCGCTACTGAATGCAAACAAGGTAAGAAAGGGAATGTTGCGCTCTACACAAGCCTCAACAACAGAACGGGCCGCTTCGGCACCGTGGCGATGGCCGAATTTTACCGGCTTACCACGTTGTCGGGCCCAACGACCATTACCATCCATAATGATGGCGACATGAGCAGGCAACTTACTCGGATCAGGTGTCATAGACGAAGCTTTTTAGCAGANAAGATCACCTGTCAAATTCCAGAGAGGCAGATAACAGAGAACTAGAACGAAAGCAGATCCTGCTCCTTCACTTGCAAGACTGCTTCCACTTCGGCGATATATTTGTCGGTAAGCTTCTGGACCCGGTCTTCAGCGCGCCGTTGCTCGTCCTCTGAAATTTCTTTCTCCTTCTCGAGATCTTTAAAATCAGAATTGGCATCGCGCCTGATGTTTCGTATTGCAACACGAGCATTTTCAGCCTCCTGCNTGGCCTGCTTCGTATATTCTCTGCGGGTCTCTTCAGTCAAAGGAGGCATGGGCACACGGATCGTGTCACCNTTGTTGGATGGGTTTAGGCCAAGGTTCGACTTCATTATGGCTTTTTCAACNTCACCGATAAGGTTTTTTTCCCAGGGCGAAACNAGAAGAGAACGCCCCTCCTCCACCGTGACGTTTGCGAGCTGATTTAATGGGGTCTCAGAACCGTAATAAGAAACCATGACGCTGTCCAGGATGCTTGGGTGCGCCCGCCCGGTGCGAATGCGTTTGAAGGCATCATCCAGCGCTCCCAAACTTTTTGTCATCCGCTCTGCGGCCTCTGAAATTATATCGTCGATCATCCTTTCGCCTCTCTTAANCCGATTCGCGTTACTNACACTATCTTATCAAGGTGCCGTCCTGCTTTCCCATGACGTTTTCGAGCAGCGCGCCCGGGCGGGTCATNTTGAAAACTTTGATTGGAATCTTGTGATCGCGACTCAAACAGATCGCGGTGAGATCCATCACGCCNAGCTTTTTATCAATGACTTCGTCATAGGTAAGCTCATCGAATTTTTCCGCATCCGTTTCAACTTCAGGGTCAGCAGAATAGACCCCATCTACCTTTGTTGCCTTNAGGATAAGATCCGCATCAATTTCAATGCCACGCAAGCAGGCGGCCGAGTCGGTAGTAAAAAACGGGTTNCCTGTGCCAGCGGANAAAATCACTACNTCACCCGTATTCANATGTCGGATAGCNTTTCTGCGATCATAATGCTCGACGACACCNCTCATCTGGATTGCGGACATNACCCGAGTCGCAATGCTGGCCCGCTCGAGAGAGTCCCGCATGGCGAGAGCGTTCATGACAGTTGCAAGCATACCCATATGGTCTCCGGTCACCCGCTCCATACCCGCAGCGTGAAGTTTCGCCCCGCGAAATAGATTGCCTCCGCCTATTACCATGCCGACCTGAACCCCGAGGCCGATCAACTGACCTACTTCCACTGCCATTCGGTCCAGGATTTTGGGATCGATACCAAAATCCGCATCACCGGTCAGAGCCTCTCCGGAGAGCTTCAACAGGATTCTGTTGTATTTACGTTCTCGCTGTGGCATCGCTGCTTATCCAGTCGTCGATGTTTAGGTGGNCAATTGTGCAGCAACTTCTGCNGCGAAGTCATCTTCCTCTTTCTCAATTCCCTCGCCGACCTCAAAACGNGCGAACTGCNCCACTTCAGCGTTAGCTTCCTGCAAGAGCTNNCCTACCTTAGAATCAGGATCTTTTACGAACGCTTGTTCCATCAGACTGATTTCAGCAACAAATTTGCGAAGACGGCCTTCAATCATCTTCTTAATGATTTCTTCAGGTTTTCCGCTTTCCTGTGCTTGAGCAGAGTAGATTTCAGACTCTTTCGCCAGCACATCCTCCGGCACATCTTCTGCACAAATTACCATCGGATTGACGGCCGCGATATGCATCGCTATGTCACGGGCCAGTGCGGCACTTCCCCCGCGAAGGGCAATCAGCACACCAATTTTGTTATTATGGATGTAACTCTCAATAACTCCGGCGGAATCACCTTCCATCGACAGTCGTTCTATCCTGCGAAGATTTATGTTCTCACCNATTTTCTGCACCAGTGCCTGTCGGGCATCTTCAATACCGGAAGCCAGCAACGTTGCAGTATCAGCCTCCTTGTCGGAGAAACTCGCCTGCAACACCTGGTCAGCAAATTCCAGAAAGTTCTCATCCCGTGCAACAAAATCGGTTTCACTATTGACCTCTATAACCACCCCGTAATTGCCTTCGTCAGCAATTTTGCTCAGTACCACACCTTCGGCGGCGACCCGGCTGGCCTTCTTCGCAGCTTTCAACCCACTCGCCTTGCGCAGATCCTCGATTGCTTTCTCCATATCACCGTCAGCCTCAGACAGCGCCTTTTTGCAATCCATCATGCCCAAGCCTGTTCGCTCACGCAGTTCCTTAACCATACTTGCTGAAATACTCGCCATTCTTACAATGCCTCTATGACTTGTTTAACTGTCTTTTCAAGCTGCACCACGCTTTAATGTCAAAGAAAAAAAGGGGCCACAAGTGCCCCCTTTTAGCTTTGGTCTCATTTATCTGTGCGATGCCTAAGACTGGGGCAGTAGTAATCTGCCTGTCATTACTCATCGCCACTGTTGGTTTTCTTGGCAGCAACTTTTTTCTTGGCAGCAACTTTCTTCTTGGCAGGCGCTTTTTTGGCAGCAGCCTTTTTCTTGACCGGTGCCTTTTTAGCAGCTGCTTTTTTCTTGACAGGCGCTTTTTTGGCCGCAGCCTTTTTCTTAGCCGGCGCCTTTTCCTCGACGGGGGCGCTTTCTTCTTCGGCTGGGGATGCAGCCTCTTTGTTCGGCGCCGCTACGGCCTCTGTTTCATCAGAACTTTTAGCCTGCGAGGGCTTACTGGCTGGCTTGGTCGTTACCGGAGGCTCATCAGGAACCGGGTCAGGGGAAGCCGGAGCTTCCTCAGCTGAGACTGGCGCTTTCGATGCTTCAGTTACTTCTGCCGCGGCAGTTTCGTCTACTTCAACAAATTCACTGTCTCCGCCTGCAGGACCATGGCTTTTTGTGCCTTCAATACAGGCATCGGCAACGGCCGACGCGTAAAGCTGAATCGCGCGAATCGCGTCATCATTGCCGGGGATCACGAAATCGACGCCTTCAGGGTCGCTGTTTGTGTCCACCACCCCGATTACCGGAATTTTGAGATTATTGGCCTCCGTCACGGCTATCCGCTCATGCTCGACATCAATCACGAACAGTGCGTCAGGCAGACCGCCCATATCTTTAATGCCCCCGATACTCCGCTCCAGCTTCTGCTTCGCCCGGGTCAGCATTAATGCTTCTTTTTTGGTGAGACGGTCAAAAGTACCATCCTGCTCCTGGGTTTCGAGATCTTTGAGCCTTTTAATCGAGCCCCTGATCGTTTTGTAGTTGGTCAGCATTCCGCCGAGCCAACGGTGATTGACATAAGGCATTCCTGCACGTTCTGCCTGTTCTCTCACAATCTTGGCTGCAGCGCGCTTGGTACCGACGAAAAGAATTTTTTTCTTTTTATCAGCGAGATTCGTAATCTGTTTCAGAGCATCGTTGAGTGCTGGGACGGTGTGTTCAAGATTGATGATGTGAATCTTGTTTCGGGAGCCGAATATGTATGGCTCCATCTTAGGGTTCCAGTAGCGGCACTGGTGCCCGAAATGTGCTCCTGCGCGGAGCATTTCTTTCATATTGACGGTCATGTTGATACCTTTTTTGTTGGGTTAGGCCTCCATACACCCCACCTTTCAACCTGCCATATCAAAGAAGAGCCAGGCACCCAAAAAGGTGTGTCGGTGCATGTGCGACATTAATAATTAGCGCCNGCCAGNCCGGAGCCAACCTGAGCGCGGCGCTTTATACCATAAATGAGCCATATCTGGAAGGTTTTAGGTGGAGGANTTCCNCAGCCTTGAGGNCAGGCTCAGCAAATTGGCAGGCTTTTGNCGGCAGCGCTGTTCTGGCCGGCACAGCTGATTTAGAATAGCGTGACTCANANCACCTCAACGGCATTTCCTACGACCATGAGCATTCACATCAAGAACCCAGATGACATTGAGAAGATGCGTGTAGCCGGCCGGCTAGCTGCCGAGGTTCTGGAAATGATCGGCCCTNATGTGCAACCCGGAGTNAGCACNGGCGAACTNGACCGCCTTTGCCATGACCACATCGTTCACAGCCAGCAAGCCATTCCGGCTCCGCTCAACTACAACGGATTTCCCAAGTCGATCTGTACCTCCATCAACCATGTGGTGTGCCATGGCATTCCGAGCGACGGAAAAATTCTGAANTCNGGCGACATCGTTAATATTGACATCACTGTCATCAANGANGGGTTTCATGGAGATACCAGCAAAATGTTCTGTGTTGGCAAGGTCCCGGACCACGCCAGACGCTTGATTCGTGTCACACGGGAATGTCTTTACAAGGCCATTGGTCTGGTTCGACCGGGGGTCACGCTCGGCGATATCGGTCATGTTATTCAGCAGCACGGGGAGGCCAACCACTATTCCATTGTTCGGGAATATTGTGGTCACGGCATCGGCCGCATTTTCCATGAAGAACCCCAGGTGCTTCACTACGGCCGCCCCAGCACGGGCACNGCGCTGGTGGAAGGTATGACTTTTACNATTGAACCCATGCTTAACGCCGGCTCCCGGCATACCAAACTCTCCAAAAAAGATGGCTGGACAGTAACCACAAAAGATCGCAGGTTGTCCGCACAATGGGAGCACACTCTGGCAGTTACTGGNGACGGCTGCGAAATTCTGACGCTCAGGAGTGAAGAATCCTTGTGAAGCTTGACGAATCATCAGTATCAGAAAGCGAACCAAGCAAACCCTTGCCCCCGGCCCAACTAATCTNCAGAGAGACACTAGCCAAGCGTCTTTCTCACTGCAACGACATTCACCATATAGCTGAGCTGCGAACAATACTCGCCGAAGCCAACGCGACTCTCAACGAGTGTTACAGACAAAATCTTGATATCAGCGACATCGTCAGCAGCCGCGCTCACTTAGTTGATCTAGTTCTCGAATGGGTTTGGTCCAGCCAGCCAGAACTGCAAACAAATGAAATCGCGCTCGCTGCGGTAGGGGGATATGGTCGCAGCGAGTTGATGCCCTACTCCGATATCGACCTTCTCATTCTGACAAAGAAGAACAGCAACAAATCTTACAAAGAAGCCATCGCTTCATTTCTTGCGGCATGCTGGGATCTGGGGCTGGATGTAGGTCAGAGCGTCCGTTCTGTCAGACAGTGCGCCCAGGAAGCACGCAAGGACATCACCGTTGCTACCGCCCTTATGGAATCCAGGACCATCGCCGGTTCGACANAATTGTTACCTTTGATGACGGCAGNGACCGCTACAGGCAAAGTATGGCCCACTAAGGCTTTCCTAAAAGCCAAAGTTGAAGAGCAAAAAGGTCGTCATGCCAAGTACCACGATGTTGATTATGCGCTGGAGCCAAATGTTAAGAACTCTCCCGGTGGGCTCAGGGANATTCAAACTATTGCCTGGGTCACAAAAAGGCACTTTGGCGCAGAATCTTTCCGTGATTTGACCGAATTGGGTTTCCTCAAACCCTCCGAAGAAGCCATGATCCACAAAGGACAGCAGTTTCTGTGGAAACTTCGCTANGGCCTGCATTACCTGAGTGACCGGGCAGAAGACCGACTCCTATTCAACATGCAAAAGGAGTTGGCGAAACTGTTCGGGTATGTAGACGACAAGTCCTCCCTCGGCGTGGAAAAACTCATGAAGCAGTACTACCGCGCGGTGGCTAACCTAAGAGAACTNAACGATGCACTGCTTCAGCATCTTGACGAAGCGATCGTCCANGCCGGCNCACGCGCAAAGATCATTCCNCTTAACAAACGCTTTCAGATCAACAATGGCTATATAGAAGTCACCGACCCACGAATCTTCGAGCGATTCCCTTTTGCGCTGCTGGAGATCTTCGTCCTCATGGCGCAAGATCCTGAGATTGAAGGCATCAGAGCCTCAACGATTCGATTGCTGCGCGAAAACCGCCGGCTCATTGATAATGATTTCCGACATGATCTGCGCAATCTGACTCTTTTTATGGAGTTACTGCGATCCCCCTACCACATGACGCTTCATTTGCGCCGNATGGCCAGGTACGGCATTCTCGGGCGCTATCTGCCCGAATTCGGCCAGATAACCGGGCAAATGCAGCACGACCTNTTTCATATTTACACGGTAGACGCGCACACACTTCAGGTTGTGGAAAATATGCGCCGCCTGTATCGCCCTGAAGCCGAAGAACAATTCCCGCTCGCTGCAGACANTGCAAGGCAACTGCCCAAANCCGAACTGCTCTNCATTGCAGGGCTGTATCANGATATTGCAAAGGGTCGTGGTGGCGATCATTCTGAGCTTGGCAAGGTCGACGCAAGAGATTTTTGTCATCGGCATCGATTAACTGAATGGGACACCAATCTGGTTTGCTGGCTGGTTGACAAGCATTTGCTGATGTCAATGACGGCGCAAAGAAAGGACATCAGCGATCCGATGGTGATCCATGAGTTTGCTGAGGTGGTTGGCGATAAGGCCCATCTGGATTATCTGTATACCCTGACCGTTGCGGACATTCGCGCAACAAATCCAGAGCTGTGGAATTCTTGGCGGGCCTCTCTGCTCAGCCAGCTCTACAGCAACACCCTGCGAGCCTTGCAAGCCGGATCGACTGATTCCCCGAACAGCACCGAGTTAATCCGCAGTAAAAAGGCCCTGGCTGCGCAACGGCTTATTTCACGCGGATTTCCTGAAGAGCGTATTGAGCAGATTTGGGCGAACAATCCGGACGAATATTTTGAACGAGAGTCAGTCGACAATATCGTCTGGCACACACAGGAGCAACTTAAGGCTGTACCGGGCAAGCCGCTGGTGGCGATCAAAGAGCTTGAGGCAAATGATCATCCGGAAGGGGCAACTCTAATTTTCATTCACACTGAAGATGCGGAATTCCTGTTTGCCAAGACCACAGCTGCATTCGAGAGGCTTCGCTTAAACATCGTTAACGCCAGGGTCATTACTTCACTGAATGCATTCTGCCTGGACACCTATACCGTGCTGGAACCTGACGGTAGGCCTGTCGGTGCGAATCCGAGGCGAATACAGGAGATTGAGACAATTCTGCTTCAGAGCCTTGCACAAACCACCGACAAGATAANACCGGCCACTTACCGCAGAAGCCGGAAGCTCCGCTATTTTAACGAGCCAATCACGACAATGCTCACCAATACCCCGGGCAAAGGCTATTCGACGCTTGAGATAAATTGCCCAGACCAGCCGGGGATTCTGGCGACATTAGGCAAAGTAATTGCGGACAATCAGCTTCTGATCGTCGATGCGAGAATAACGACTCTGGGCGAAAGAGTGGAAGATATCTTCTACCTTAAAGACCAAAAAGGCCGTCCAATTATCGACCCGGATGTTGAGCGTGATTTGCTCGGGGATATAGAGAATCGTCTTAGCGAAAGGCTNGCCGGCTAATCCAAAAGAGGCATCAAGTGGAAACGACACTATACGGCATCACCAATTGCGACACGGTAAAGCGAGCCAAGACCTGGCTGAACACTATGGGCATCGACTACCAATTACACGACTATAAAAAACTAGGATGCTCAACAGATCAGGCCAGACAGTTCCTCGATCATTTTGAAATGCAAGCAGTACTTAATCGTCGTGGTACAACCTGGCGCAAACTCAGTGACGATCAAAAGTCCGACCTTACAGAANAAGCTGNAATCTTATTGATGTGCGAGCANCCTTCGCTTATCAAACGGCCTATCCTGCNGCGGGNAAANAAATGGCTGATCGGGTTTGATGAGCCAGCATGGCAGGAATTCTTCAAATCTTAATCACGTAGGTGGCGACTATGAGCAATATTGGATCTCTCAGCGCAGGACTTGGCTTGATCTCNAGCAACTCCGCCGGTGATGTNATTGAGGTTTTTTACCCCAGTCCTGTTCGAGGCNTGCAGGCAGCGGACATTNAGCTTATTANCGCAGCGACCAAACTGCACCCGGATCGGAGTGGTTACGAAGCACTNNACACATCACAANCAGAGCACCTGAGTGNGAATTTCCGAGNGNCAGGATTAACAGACTGGGCCAAACTGCTCGAACAGGCTGACATCGGGCAATGGCTGATCTGTTTCACGTTTGATCAGACACCACCNGCGAACATTCCTGAAGCATTCCTCAAGCTNCACCTTCTTTCACACCGGCTATGCAAGCCTCACGAGCAGAATCTGAACGGACTGTTCGGCACCATGAAGAACCTGGCATGGACCAATGAGGGCCCGGTTGATCTTGCGGATCTGCCTGCTCGCCAGCTNNGCGCCCGACAGCGCGATGAACAGNTGGATGTAATGTCAGTGGACAAATTCCCTAAAATGGCAAACTATGTGGTACCTGCCGGGGTACGGCTCGCGGACACCGCTCGAATACGACTTGGCGCTTATATCGGTGAAGGCACGACTGTAATGCATGAGGGGTTTGTTAATTTCAATGCCGGCACACTGGGTGCAGCCATGATTGAAGGGCGCGTCAGCGCCGGTGTGGTAGTCGGCGCCGACAGCGATCTCGGAGGCAGTTGCAGCACTATGGGCACACTATCTGGNGGCGGANCAGAAATCATCTCTNTCGGTGAGAATTGCCTGATCGGGGCGAANGCAGGCATCGGCTTTCCTCTCGCCGACGGATGCACCATTGAAGCAGGGCTGTATGTCACGGCGGGCACAAAGGTCAACCTGCTGGACGCTTCAGGTACGCTGGTAGAAACCGTAAAAGCTGCACAGCTCAGCAAGGAGCCCAATCTGTTGTTTCGCCGGAATTCGCTTTCTGGTGCCGTGGAAGCACTACCTCAGCAGACTCAGATAAGTCTGAATCAAGATCTGCACAGCAATAACTAGGCCCTGTGATGACTGATACCTTACAGCTGGCGAAAGCGCTAATTTCCATTGAGTCCGTTACACCGAACGACAATGGCTGTCTGGAGCTTATTGCTCAGCGTCTGGAGCCACTTGGTTTTACGACTGAACGCATTGATTCCGGTGCTGTCAGCAATCTATGGGCAACATTAGGAGATGAGGGCCCGCTACTGGTCTTTGCAGGGCATACTGATGTGGTTCCGCCCGGCTCACTCGATGACTGGCGCTATCCGCCATTCCAGCCAACTGANGATGGCAAATTTCTGTACGGTCGAGGCAGTGCAGACATGAAATCCAGCCTCGCTGCCATGGTGACAGCGTGCGAGAGATTTGTTACCAATCGCCGTCCCGCAGCTCGCCTAGCATTTTTAATCACCAGTGACGAAGAAGGTCAAGCCTCAGAAGGCACCCGTTATGTCATGGAGCAGCTGACCCAGCGCGGAGAAAAAATAGACTACTGCGTCGTCGGTGAACCAAGCAGCNCAGAGCGGTTGGGAGACACCATTCGGATCGGTCGCCGCGGCTCACTTTCCTGCAAACTGCTGGTGAAAGGCATNAGAGGGCACGTAGCCTATCCTCATCTGGCACGCAACCCGATTCACGAGGCACTACCTGTNCTNCTACGACTCACTNAAACNCACTGGGACGATGGCAACGAGTCTTTCCAACCAACGAGCTTTCAAATATCCAATATCCATGGCGGAGTTGGCGCCAATAATGTCATTCCCGAGCNGNTAGAAATTGACTTCAACCTGCGCTTTTCCACCGAGCATACATCAAGCGCGTTGATCNNGCAGATTGAACAGGAATTGAATTCTGCNGGGATCGACTACGAATGTCAGTGGCATGTCTCCGGTGAGCCCTTCTTAACCGTGGAACCACGATTAATTACAGTCGTGCAAGCCTGTGTTAAACAGGTAACCGGAATNCTCCCGGACGCCTCGACAGGAGGCGGTACCTCAGACGGTCGATTCATCGCGCCAACTGGCGCACAGGTTGTTGAAATAGGCCCCTGCAATGCCACGATCCACAAGCTCAATGAAAGAATGCGGATTGCCGATATTGAGAAGCTTTCCGACATTTATGAACTCATTCTCCAGCGCCTGCTCTAGCGGCAGTAGACGTCAAATCTCAATCTGCTTCCTTGAAATTTCAGCGTCGGTTTCANCCCGGCCAGCTCACGGGATCTCCGGTTACGTTTAACCACTACCCGTCGCCTCGCACATCGCAGCGATTGTGACAGCAATTCGGACTCGCTTTGATCCTCAGTCGCAAGATTCTGAAGCATGGTCATCTCCTTTCCGGAGCTTGCCTTCCGCCGGTCATTGGGGAACATAGGGTCGAGATAGACGACATCATAGGCTTTATCATGCCAGTCCATCAGCAGGAAATCACCCCGTCGGATTTCAATGCGACGCGCGGCCTCCGAACCGCTTTCCTGGAAACCCACAGCCTGCACTGCTCGCCGCAATCCATCTTCCAACAACGCAAAAATGGCCGGACTGCGCTCGATTGCGGTAACTAGACAACCCGCA
>NZJB01000034.1 GCA_002691885.1 Gammaproteobacteria bacterium | reverse complement strand
GGGAAAACGAGAGGTCACAGGGGCTAATGTACTGGTCGCAATCTTCTCCGAGCAGGAGAGTCAAGCGGTGTTTTTCTTAAAGCAGCAAGACATTGCCCGGATTGATATCGTTAATTATATCACGCACGGCATTTCCAAAATTGCCGGCGAAGGCGAAACCAGTGATCCAGGTACTGAGCAACAGGAAGAGGGGGCATCTGTAGAAAATCGAATCAGCCCGCTCGAAAGCTTTGCTACAAACCTAAACAGCGAAGCTGAGGCTGGACGAATTGACCCTTTAATTGGCAGGCTTGAAGAAGTAACCCGCGTGGTTCAGATCCTTTCCAGAAGGCGTAAAAACAACCCACTGCTCGTTGGGGAGTCTGGCGTAGGAAAAACAGCAGTAGCAGAAGGATTGGCCAGACTTATCGTAGAACAGCAAGTCCCTGATGTGTTGTCGGACAGTGTGATCTACTCTCTTGATCTCGGCGCGCTGCTCGCCGGCACCAAATATCGCGGAGACTTCGAAAAGCGCTTCAAGGCACTGCTTGGCGAGCTGAAAAAAGACGAAAATGCTGTTCTATTTATCGATGAAATTCACACAATAATTGGCGCTGGCGCCGCATCCGGCGGCGTCATGGATGCCTCAAATTTACTCAAACCTGCACTAACTTCTGGCCAGCTCCGCTGCATTGGCTCCACGACCTATCAGGAATATCGGGGCATTTTTGACAAGGACAGAGCACTATCTCGCCGCTTTCAGAAAATTGACGTTGACGAGCCTGATGTCGAGACAACCTACAAAATCTTGAAAGGATTGAAACCTAGATTCGAGGAGCACCATAAACTTCGATACAGCGACAGTTCACTAAAGGCTGCCTCAGAACTAGCTGGCCGCTATATCAATGATCGCTACATGCCCGATAAGGCAATCGATGTTGTTGATGAAGCTGGTGCCTACCAGCAGTTACAGCCCGCGAGTAAAAGAAAAAAACTCATCCAAGCAACTGACATAGAAAAGATCGTTGCCAGTATCGCTAGAATTCCGCCTAAACATGTCTCGAGTTCTGACGTCACCGCCTTAAAGAACTTAGAAGGCAATTTAAAAATGGTTGTCTTCGGTCAGGAAGAAGCTATTGACTCTCTTGCGACAGCGATCAAACTGTCTCGCGCAGGCTTAAACGAGCTAGACCAGCCTATTGGCTCGTTCCTGTTTTCCGGACCAACTGGTGTCGGTAAGACTGAGGTCAGTCGTCAGCTCGCAAAGATCATGGGGATAGAACTGCTCCGATTTGACATGTCCGAATATATGGAACGCCATACGGTTTCCCGTTTGATTGGTGCACCGCCAGGGTATGTCGGGTTTGATCAAGGAGGGCTTCTTACCGAAGCAGTTACCAAAAACCCGCATTGCGTTCTGCTGCTTGACGAAATTGAGAAGGCGCACCCGGATGTTTTTAACTTGCTGTTGCAGGTGATGGATCATGGAACCCTTACTGACAACAATGGTCGTAAAGCCGACTTTCGCAATGTCATTCTGATCATGACGACTAACGCTGGTGCTCAAGAGATGGCCCGCGCTTCAATAGGCTTCACTGAGCAGGACCACAGTTCAGATGGTATGGGGGTAATTAAAAAAGCCTTCACGCCAGAGTTCCGTAACCGGCTCGATGGCATTATCCAGTTTGGCTCACTGTCGCCTGAAACTATTAGAACCGTCGTAGATAAATTCTTGGTAGACCTTCAGGTGCAACTCGATGAAAAAGGCGTGGTGCTTCACGTGGAAGAAAGCGCCCGTGACTGGTTTGTTGAGCATGGCTACAGTGAGGCAATGGGAGCAAGGCCGATGGCCCGGCTCATTCAGGAGAAGCTCAAGAAGGCGCTTGCTGAAGATATCCTATTTGGTCAACTCGCAGACGGTGGCGACGTTTTCGTGACCGCCGCTGATTCAATTGAAATCCGTGTGGAGGCAAATGCTAAAGGAAGGAAACGCGCCCTTGCCGAGGAGGAATGACAGTTCGTCACGAGCAAGGGTGCGGAACTACCTGGCTCGATAGGTAATGCGACCCTTTGTCAGGTCATAGGGCGTAAGTTCAACACGTACCTGGTCGCCAGTCAGAATGCGAATGTAGTTTTTGCGCATCTTGCCAGAGATATGAGCAGTCACGATATGCCCGTTCTCCAGTTTAACCCTGAACATAGTGTTAGGAAGTGTATCCACCACTTCGCCTTCCACTTCGATTTGATCTTCTTTCGCCATAGGTCACTCAAGTCCGTTAAAAAGGGGCGCATTGTGCCGGAATTTAACGTTTGACGCAAAAGCTATTGAATTTNCCAAAGGAAACTTGGTTAGATAATCTTAGTCCAGTGTCCGTNAATTAAAAACTCCATCGGTCTGAACTTACTTTTGTATTCCATTTTAGCGCAGTACTTAATCCAGTATCCCAAGTAAAGATAGGACAAACCTAATTCCCGACACTTATTGATTTGCCAAAGAATGACAAAGTTTCCCAGCGANCTTTGAGGCAGATCCGGCTCAAAAAAGGTGTAGACCGCGGACAACCCCTGTTCTAAGAAATCTACCACACTNACCGCTATCAGCCTCTGATCTTCGTAAAATGAGAAAAAACGNGTGTCGACGGTTTTTGTTTTAATAAATGCTTCGAACTGCTCATCTGTCGCCGGAAACATATCCCCACCCTGATGCCGCCTGTCAACATAGCGGCGATACAGATCGAAAGCCGCCGCGCTGTTTAAATCAGCTTGTTCAACAACAGACAAAAGTTTATTCCGTTTGATGATGCGTCGCTGACTACGGGAGAGCCTAAAATTATCAACCGACACTCGACAGGAGATGCATGCTGAACAGCGGTCGCAATCCGGCCGGTATAAGTGCGCGCCGCTTCGCCGGTAACCCAAGTCACTCAGTTTGCTGTTCAATCGCTTATCGATAATCAGGTCAGGATCGACAAAAACTGTCGCTGCTTCTTCTGATTCTTTATAGCTGCACGGGTGCAATGAAGTTCGGAACAAGCGGATCGAACTGATGGACTTATTGTTCGACTGCATACTCAGCTCGGGTTTTTCAGTAGGTTGTTTGGCGGTGTTTCCCAAGCTCCAGGCTGTTCTTCACAGGACAGTAGGGTGGATAGCTTTTCTTGGAAGTCTCGACGTGAAAGCTCCTCTGCACCCATAGAAACCAAGTGATCTGAATGCACCTGACAATCAATCAAGCCGAATCCCNGGGCTTGAAGGTGGCGCGAGAGCGCNACTAGTGCCAATTTCGAAGCATTTGCCCGCGNACTGAACATCGATTCGCCAAAGAACGCCTTGCCAAGCGCAATACCATAAAGCCCTCCTACAAGCAGTTCGTCATGCCACACCTCAACGGAATGCCCATGACCGAGTTTATGGAGATTCACATAAGCTGCTCTCATTTCGGACGTAATCCACGTGCTGTTTGCTCGACCCCCTGAGAATTGGCAGGCATATATCACGGANAAAAAAGCCGTATCAAAGGATATCCTGTAGATCTGTTTTCGGATCAGCTTNCTGAGACTGCGGGAAACAACAACGCGGCCGGGTTCCANAACCAGCCTCGGGTCGGGGGACCACCANAGCACCGGTTGACCTTGTTCATACCAGGGAAATATTCCTTGGCTGTATGCTGCGAGTAACCAGTCAGCATCTAATGAGCCACCAGCGGCCAGCAGGCCATTGGGCTCTGCTAATGCCCGTGAAGTACATGGGAAAACGGGCGCTTCCATCGGATCTAACCAAGGTAATGGCATCGTGAAAACTAGTCGTCGAGGAATTTCTCGGCGTCCAGTGCAGCCATGCAGCCAAACCCAGCGCTGGTCACCGCTTGACGATAGACCTGGTCTGCAATGTCACCGGCCGCAAATANACCGGAAATACTTGTTTGTGTTGCCATGCCGTCTAGCCCCGTATTGACCACCACATAGCCGTTCTTCATGTCAAGTTGACCTTTGAAGATGTCAGAGTTCGGCACATGCCCGATGGCGATAAAGACTCCATCTACGGCTATTTCAAGCGACTCCCTGCTTGAGACATGGCNTANCCGGGCGCCATTTACCCCCATGTCATCCCCCAGTACATCCTCCAGCACATGATTCCACTGTATCGACACCTTGCCTTCTTCTTCCCGTTCGAACAGCTTCTTCTGCAGGATTTTTTCGGCACGCAGTGACTCCCGACGATGCACCAGGGTCACATGAGAACAGATATTTGACAGGTATAGCGCTTCTTCAACAGCAGTATTGCCCCCGCCGATTACGGCTACCGGTTTGTTACGGTAGAAGAAGCCATCACAGGTCGCACAGGCACTGACGCCTTTTCCCATAAATGCCTGCTCTGAATCGAGCCCCAGATACTGAGCAGAAGCGCCTGTCGCAATGATCAGCGCGTCGCAGCTGTAGCTGGCATTATCTCCCTTCAACAGAAACGGGCGTTGCTTCAGATCCACTGAGTTTATATGATCAAAAATAACACTTGTATTAAATCGTTCGGCATGACTCTTCATTCGTAACATTAAGTCTGGCCCCTGCAAACCTTCGACATCACCGGGCCAGTTGTCGACATCTGTCGTGGTGGTTAACTGACCGCCTTGAATTAGGCCTGTGATGAGAACCGGATCGAGGTTCGCTCGCGCTGCGTAAACTGCGGCAGTATAGCCAGCCGGGCCAGATCCAAGAATGATTAGGCGATGGTGTTGATGGTATGTCATTGGTTCATTCCTGTAGCTTGTTTTTGGTCGGCATTTTTAACCAATACGTGGTAGCCGCATTATCATTTTACCCTCAGGCCGTACACAGGCACTAGCAAGACACGGGCTACAGACAAAAATTCGTCTGGAGAATAACAGCTTTAGGCCCTTAACTATCTGGCACTGTTGCACGATAAATAGCTATAACAACGCTCTTGAGAGCTGTCCAATGCGCCATGGCGTTAAGATTTGAAAGACGTGAAGCCAGCGACCTTCTCTGGATATTTTGAGCAAACTGAAGATATAACTTATATCATATTGATTTAATTCGATAAAATCGTGCAAAAATCAGAACCAAATGACGAAGTCCGAACCCTCATGCAGCGCTTAACTAGGGAAGGGACTCTCATAGTTTTCTTTCTGANNGCGCTTTACCTCACTATCGCGCTGCTAAGTTACTCACCTTCTGACCCAGGNTTCACGACNACGGGTTTCAATGAGGATNTCGCGAACGCCGTNGGGGTTTACGGGGCTTGGATAGCAGANGCGTTGCTTCATGTNTTCGGCTACCTCGCTTTTGGCTTTCCTTTACTGCTCACTTACAAGGTCTACACGTCCTTTCGAGANGAGCAACTCAGCGCGGAATTCTCCTGGCCCATGTTCGGCTTCAGAGCACTGGGCTATTCCCTATTGATGCTGGCCTCATGCGGACTGGCAACCATCCATTTCAGCGTGCCGGAGGATGTTCCCTACATCGCAGGAGGCGTCTTAGGCTCGGTAGTGGTTGATCTCAGCCTGCCGCTNCTCGCCAGCCTAGGCAGTACCTTGCTCCTNTTCGCGATGNTTCTGTTCGGNTTGACTATTTCGGCCTCAATCTCCTGGTTGAATGTGATCGATAAACTCGGAGCGTGGACGCTGGGTACGATCAGTCTGCTCACCGANAAGGGGCAGAAATGGCTTGAACAACGCAAGCAANCACTTGCGACCAAGGCGCGACTGGAATCCCGAAAGAAAGTCTTGGATATACATATCCAGAAGGAGAGAAAGAGGGTACCTCCCACGATAAAGGAACCTCCGCGTAAAAACGCGGTTAGGAGCATGAGGGTGGAAAAAGAGCGGCAAGGCACTTTGTTCGAGCAATCGTCTGTGAAGGAACTGCCCGCAATCAGACTGCTTGATGCCTGGCAGGAAATCCATGAATCTGGTTTTTCCAAAGAATCTTTGGAAGCCATGTCTAAGCTTCTAGAATTAAAACTAGGCGACTTCGGTATTGAGATCGAAGTAACTGCGGTCAATCCGGGCCCAGTGATCACCCGTTTTGAGGTTCAGCCTGCACCGGGCGTAAAGGTCAGCCGGATCACGAACCTGGCTAAGGACCTGGCCCGATCATTAGCAGTAGTTTCCGTCAGGGTCGTGGAAGTCATCCCCGGCAAGACCGTGATCGGAATAGAAATTCCCAACGAAAAACGCGAGATAATTCAATTGAGCCAGGTTCTCAGTTCTCCTGAGTTCGACCGGGCAAGTTCGTCGCTCAGTATGGCCCTAGGTCACGATATAGTCGGCAAGCCCGTCCTTGTCGATCTCGCAAAAATGCCCCATCTGCTGGTAGCCGGTACGACAGGATCTGGCAAATCTGTTGGAATTAACGCCATGATCTTAAGCCTACTATTCAAATCGACGCCAGAGCAGGTGCGGATGATCATGATCGATCCGAAGATGCTGGAGCTTTCCGTCTATGACGGTATCCCCCATCTTTTGACACCAGTGATTACTGATATGAAAGATGCCGCAAATGGATTGCGCTGGTGTGTAGGGGAAATGGAAAGACGTTACAAACTCATGTCTGCCTTAGGCGTCAGGAATCTTGCGGGTTTTAATTCCAAAGTGAGTGACGCTNAAAAAATAGGTGCGCCCATCGCTGATCCTACCTGGCAATTCGATCCNATGTTGCTGTCAGAGGAGCAGTATGCCCCGGATCTCGAGCCTTTGCCTAATGTTGTAGTTATNGTCGATGAACTCGCAGACATGATGATGGTNGTCGGCAAAAAAGTAGAAGAGCTTATNGCAAGGATTGCGCAAAAAGCGCGCGCGGCAGGCATCCATCTGATTCTTGCCACTCAGCGGCCATCCGTTGACGTCCTAACTGGCCTAATCAAGGCGAACGTTCCGACNCGTTTATCGTTCATGGTGCAATCGAAGGTCGACTCCAGAACAATTCTTGGCGAGGGGGGTGCGGAGCAGCTTCTCGGGCANGGCGATATGCTGTTCCTACCGCCCGGCGGTGGTGTGCCGACCCGGGTACACGGCGCGTTTGTTAGTGATGATGAGGTGCATCGTGTCGTTGCAGACTGGAAGCGACGGGGAGAGCCGGTTTACATAGACGCGATAACTCAAAGTTCGGAGGACAGCGATTTCCTGTCTGCATCCGCAGACCTGGGGGAAGGCGAAGGAGACGATGCGCTTTATGATGAGGCTGTAAAATTTGTCACTGAGTCACGAAAAGCCTCTATTTCAGCAGTGCAACGCAAACTTCGGATTGGCTACAACCGGGCGGCCCGCATGATAGAATCCATGGAAGCAGCAGGGGTCGTTTCCGAAATGGGGCACAATGGCTCTCGTGAGGTCATCGCTCCGCCTCCCCGCGAATAACTTGTTCCGTAAACACTTTTTGAGAATTTAATTATGCTGAGTCACAGACTAACCCTAACGGTCTCTCTGACACTCTGTCATATTCCACTGGCCTCTTCTCAGGAAATGCCACAAACACAGCTAAGCAATCTTCTGCGGCAAGTGAACACCATGAGCGCCACCGTGCAGCAACTGATCGTTGAGTCTGATGGCGCTTTACTTGAAGAGAGCAGTATCCAAATGCATGTAATGAGACCCGATGGTTTTTACTGGAAAACATTGGAGCCATTCTCCGAATTATTGGTGACAAATGGCACTATTCTCTGGAGCTACCAGCCAGATCTTGAGCAAGTTGTCATAGAGAACTGGGACAGCAGCAGAGCCGAGCTGGCTGCCGAATTATTAAGCGGTCGAACCGACAGTCTGACTGAGGAATATGAGATCTTCGCCCAAGGCAATGCAGGTGAAAACATGGTCGTTTTTCAATTGCGCCCGCTTGACCAAAACTCATTGTATCGACGCATAAATATCAGTTTCGATAACGCTGCTTTGTTCTCCATTCATCTGGATAACAAGAACGGTCAAAAAACCCTGTGGCAATTTAATCAGCCGCAGATTAACCAGCAATTGAGTCCGGACTTGTTTAACTTTCAGATTCCTCCTGGAATCGATATCGTTGATAACCGCGTATCTCAGGAGTGAGTCTTGCCCATCTATCTCGCACTTGCACTTGGTGGAGCGTTCGGCGCGATCGCTCGGTACTGGATGAGCACCGGCTTAAATCAATTAAGTCAGCTGCTATTCCCCATAGGCACATTCTCTGTGAATGTTTTGGGCAGCTTTTTCATCGGCGGTCTATATGTCTACCTGAGTGAGCGTCCTGATCTTTCAGAGGCATCCCGGCACCTCCTGATTACCGGTTTTTTGGGAGCGTTGACGACGTTCTCAACATTTTCACTCGAGACCCTTTTGTTACTTGAGCAAGGCCACTACAATACAGCGCTTTTCAACGTAGTAGGCAGCGTCATGTTCTGTCTGGGCGCCGCCTATCTGGGGATCTCACTGNCTAAAATCTTTTTNTGATCCTGCTCCTTACTTACAAACCGGCAAAATCTGATGCTTGATCCCAAATGGTTACGCTCCGAACCTGAAACAATCGCGACACTTCTCAAGAAGAAAAAATTTGATCTTGATGTTGAACTTCTGAAAACTCTTGAAGACGCTCGCAAGAATCTTCAATTGGATACAGAAACNCTTCAAAACGAACGCAACACCCGTTCAAAGGAAATCGGTAAGGCGAAAGCCGCAGGCGAAGATATCTCCGAAATTCTGGCTTCGGTTGAAGGGCTGAAAGAACACCTCGAGCAGAAAAAGGAAGAGCTGGCTGAAATTCAGGAAAAATTAAANGCCTATATGCTGGAGATTCCGAATGTGCCCGCTNCAGAAGTCCCTGACGGCGCAGACGAGTCAGATAATCTTCAGATCAGCGCATGGGGACAGCCAAAGGACTTTAACTGGGAAGTAAAGGATCATGTNNCCCTCGGTGAAAACTTACAGGAGGGTCTGGATTTTGTCAGCGCGGTCAAGCTTACGGGCTCCCGGTTNGTGGTTATGCGTGGTCAGATTGCGCGACTGCATCGGGCATTGACGCAGTTCATGCTTGACACCCATACGGANGAACATGGCTATANCGANCTTAACGTGCCTTACATAGTGAATCAGGAATCTTTGTATGGCACAGGACAATTACCCAAGTTTGAAGAAGATCAATTCAGAATTCAAGGTGAAGAACTGGCTTACTATNTGATTCCAACAGCAGAAGTCCCTGTAACCAATCTGGTACGCGACGAAATCCTTGAGCCAGACANCCTGCCAATGCGGTTCGCCTGTCANACACCTTGCTTTCGGAGTGAAGCGGGTAGTTATGGTANAGACACAAGNGGNATGATCCGTCAGCATCAATTTGAAAAGGTTGAATTGGTTCAGATNACAGAGCCAGNCCGATCGACCGAGGCGCTCGAAGAACTAACGCAGCATGCAGAAGCGATCCTGCAGAAACTGGAATTGCCGTATCGAAAGGTAATGCTTTGCGGGGGGGATCTCGGATTTTCGGCGGTCAAGACCTTTGATCTCGAGGTCTGGTTGCCCTCACAAAATACTTACCGGGAAATCTCTTCGTGCAGTCTTTTTACAGATTTTCAGGCAAGGCGGATGCAGGCGAGGTGGAGAAATCCAGCGACCGGTAAGCCAGAACTCCTTCACACCATCAATGGGTCCGGGCTTGCGGTAGGTAGAACCTTGGTCGCTATCTTGGAGAATAATCAGGACGAGCAGGGACGGATTTGCGTGCCTGATTGTCTCAGACCCTATATGAATGGGCTTAAACTCATAGGATAATTCAGCGCGCAGTTAAGCGCGGTCTATCGACGACTCATTGAAATAGCCCGCAGAGCTCAGATGCAGTTGTCCGGTTTAGGAAGACCGGCAATTTTCGCCACAGTTTTAGCAGCACTTCCCCCGAATAAGCGCATCACGTAGACGCTCCGCCCTTTATCTGAGCCAAGTTCTTTTCTGACGTAACTGATCAGGGCTCTGGATGCTGGTGCCATTTGGTAGCAGTGATAGAATTTTCTGATAAGCCGAATGATCTCCCAGTGCGCCTCTGTCAGTTTGATGTTCTCTCGAGAGGCCAGTTCGACCGCTACTGATTCATTCCAGCGATCCAGCGTGAGCAGGTACCCTTCGTCATCAAGCGAAATATCAAAGGCTTGTGAATAGAGCTTGGACATGCTTACTTGACCAGGCAGGTGAGAGGAATCATGTTAACTTTGAGCTTCAGGACCAACTGATTACTTTGTCATAATCAACTGTTAACTCGACGAATCTGCCGTATCCCACCGGATCGATTCGCTCTGCCAATTTGCTGAGAACCCCTCGGGCGAGTAAGTCCTCTCTTAATGCAAAAAGCGCGTTATCCTGAGAAACACAGTCTAGGAGGCATGGAGGACATCCATAGTACACACCGTCCTGAATAAACAGGATACCATCTCCCGGGTAAATAAGCTTGAGGCAGGAGTCTAGAAGACCACTACTCGGGCTACCACTGATGGTATGAAGAGCACTCATAAATTAATCACAACGTCTGAGTTTATGGTGAGTTGTCGCACTTCTTTTGCTTCCAAAATTTTGACAGGTATAGAGAGATCATCGGCAGTGATATGGCGCTCCTGTAGGCTAGCCGCATCTACCAACACCTGCTCGATCCCATAGAGCTCAAGGGTTTCCGCCGCTCTGCCAATTGTCTTCGATGAGATAAACTCGGCATTCTGATTCTGAATGAGCTGAAAGACTCCATCGTCCATAAAGAGAAGATTTACCTGCTGTTCAAAAACTGCAGCCGCGAGCGCGGCGTCCATAACAAGTTTGGCCTTATTGTTACCATAGGGCGCTTGCCTCGTTATAAAGGTTAGGGTCTTATGTTGCATTGATTCGCTTTCCGCTAGCCAAAAGAAACCAATCGTTCGGAGTTTAAGGCAGCATCCACAAGCTGGCCAAGTCCTGCTATCTGCGTGCTTTTATGTAGGGAAACGCCTGCCATTTTATGCCGTGTGGACTCATCAAAATCTAGGATGCCCCGCACTAGCGCAGACGACACGCAAGCCACTGAATCAATGCCATTATTTTTCAAGAACTCGTCCCACGCCTCGGAGAGATTGGTTTCGTCTTGCGGAGCTATACTCAAAGAATTTGCATTCAGAACTCCATCCCCGTAGAAGAATACGCGATAGATTTCATGACCTTGTGACACTGCTTCTGTTGCGAACTGATAGGCCGTCATCGAGGATTGAGAGGAGGCGGGGGACGTGGACACGAGAAGGGAAAATTTCACAGAGATTTTCTTTCAGGCGGTCATATTACGCTTCGCGGCAAAAGAAAAAGCCCCAGACAGACTGGGGCTTTTCAAATACCAAACGAGCAGGGGAAAATAGTTAATCATCCCCAGAAAAAGCCATCAGAAGATGAAGCAGGCTCATAAATATATTGTAAATAGAAACATATAGCG
>NZJB01000033.1 GCA_002691885.1 Gammaproteobacteria bacterium | reverse complement strand
CATCGACGATAGAAAATGAGAAAATCACCAATAAGGCCTACACATGATCTCGGCGATGGAGCTGTCTAGTACAGCACTATCCAGCCGAGCTTACTCAATATCTCATGCGCTCACATTTATCAGATCTCGAAGCTGAAGCAATTCAAATCGTTGTAGAGGCCCATGTCCAGGCTATAAACCCGGTTCTGCTTTATTCAATCGGTAAAGATTCTTCGGTTTTGCTAAACCTTGCTCGAAAAGCATTTGCACCAGCACAGCTACCTTTCCCGCTACTTCATATTGACACGCTCTGGAAATTTGCAGATGTACACCTTTCGAGGAGGATACAATCGCAGCAAGGCCTTCAAATGTTTGGATATGTGAATCCGGAGGGCGTCACACGCAACATTATTCCCTTTGTTGATGACAGTAGGATACATACAGACATCATGAAAACTCAGGCGCTAAAGCAAGCACTCAATCAGCATGAATTTGATGTGGCATTTGGCGGAGCTGGGCGGGATAGAGAAAGTAGCAGGGAAAAGAAAGAATGTTTTCCTTTCGCAATACGGAACATGACTGTGACGCAACTAATCGCAACTAGTTACAACAAGTGGCAACAGGAAAGCTGCGGTGATACGTTACATCAAGTGACGCAGGCTGTTGTAATATGGCGACTGCCTCCGACCACAATCGACAATCGAGATACCCCTGTAATCGGTGAGCCAGATCATATGACATCACGGTTTCGTAAGACGTAACTACACAAAACAGGAAACTACGAGAGAAATTACTCAGTTAAAAATACTGAACCGTATTTTTACCCTTCTTTTTAACTGGAGACCCTGCGAGGCAAATAAATATGAATGGCATTTCCTTTTCAGTTAGACCTTTTTCCAACGGCATCATTGCGATAGCAGTCGCGCTTACGACGACGCTGGCATTTGCGCAGGAAATTCCCTGGGCCAGCAGCGCAGAAGAAGTGGGTATGTCCAGCGAGCGTCTAGAGCGCATCAACCAGGTAATGCAGCGCCATATAGAAACTGGCAATATTCAGGGCGCGGTTACTGCAGTTGCGCGGCGGGGAAAAATCGTCCACTTCGAAGCCCATGGGCTGATGGATGTGCCCAACAATCGTGAGATGGCGCACGACAATGTCTTCATCATGATGAGCTCAACCAAGCCAGTGCTGGGTGTAGCAGCCATGATGATGATCGAGGAAGGCCTAGTGCACCCGACCGACCCTGTTAGCAAATGGATTCCGGAATTCGCTGATATGCAGGTTGCGGTGCTCGCCGATCCTGTTGAGGAAAACATCAGCCCTATTCGCGTCGATTCCAAGAAGCTACCGGCGTATAGATTGGTGCCAGCCGTGCGTGAGATCACGGTACACGACATTCTCACGCATACCTCAGGCCTTGCCAGTGGCAGTCTTGGCAGCGCAATTTCCAATCAGGCAGATCGCCGTCCGCCGGCAAATCTGGAAACTACAGTGCCCAAGTTCGGTGAGTATGTGCTGGATTTTCAGCCCGGCTCGCGCTGGCAGTACAGTGCCGCGACTGCACTGGATGTCATCGCACGAATCGTTGAAATTGAATCGGGCCTGCCATTCGATCAGTTTGTGCAGCAGCGAATTTTCGAACCGCTAGGCATGAACAGCACCTGGTGGAATGTTCCTCCCGAGTATCAGGATCGGCGCGTAGTCATTGTCGATCGCGACATGTCCCGCTTCTTCGATGTGCCGGACACCACGTATTTCTCCGGCTCCTATGGCTTAAACAGCACCGCCGATGACTATCTGCGCTTTGAGCAGATGCTGGTTAACGGTGGGGAGTTATTCGGTAAGCGACTACTGAGTCCGAGAACAATTCGCATGATGGCCAGCGATCAAACGAATGGTCTTTATCAAGGCATTAGCCGTCGCGTGGAGGGCCAAGGCTTTGGCTATACCGTGGCAGTCTCTGAGGACCCGATTCTCGGTAACCAACGCCGCAGCCAGGGCGCGTTTGGCTGGGGCGGCGCTTTCGGAACTCGCTCCTACTCTGACCCTGAAGAACAGCTCACGGCAGTATTGATGCTGCAACAGCCCTTCCGACCGGCGCAGAACGATTTCGAAAACGCTGTTCAACAAGCCATAATAGACTGAATCTTTGGGAGATGAATAAGAGTAGAAACACACAACTGTGTTTTACTCTGTCCCCCTTTTCTTCTGGGGGGCATTTTGGACCAAATTCGGACCATTGCGACTTGACCCGCCGCAACTAGTGGCAACAGGAAAGCTGTGGTGATACCGTACTTAAGTGACGCAGGCTGTTGTGGTGAGTTGTGGTTGATTGTCTGCGAGGGACTCTCAATCCGTTGGTCCCAGGTTCGAGTCCTAGTTGGCCCACCAATCAGGGAGCCTAACGCTTAAATATTCAGCGTGAGGCTTCGAAGTTATCATGTACTGATGTTTGCAAAGGGCGAAGATATTTAATTAACCCTCACCTGATGAGACTACTCGCCNTAACTAGTGCGGCATCACCAAGATTTCACATTGACCATATCNANACACTCGATNATCTCCATGATCCCGCCGACCTTATCCCTAAATTCCTCAGAAGCCGCTTAATCGTTCTGAAGGGCAAATAGCGAGAANGGTNAGGGCGTNACCAACAATAACGCGGCAACCCACTTTGTTTACGTCTTTCGTAGCCAATATTCCTTTGGAGTTTTTACCCTCGCACTTAAGAGCGCTACCTCAGCCATTGAGGCATATCAACNACTTGCTGCTCCATAGAACCCAGACCATCGATCTCTACTTGCACAACATCACCAACAGAGAGNTTTCGTCGCATTCCTGATTTCGGAGAAATAGCTCCAGTATAAATCAGATCGCCAGGTTTCAGAGTCATGTAACGCGACAGATAACTGATAAGACGCGCAGGATTATTGATCATCGTAGATGTGTATCCGCTAGATAGCAGATTTCCATTTACGTGCGTAGAGATTTCAAGATGGCTGTAGTCGAGGCCTCTTACTATCTCATTGCCAATTGCAGCCCAAGTATCCGTTGCCTTGCTCACTAGCTTGAGTGGTCTAACCCCAGGACCCGCAGTTATCCATGAGAGCTCTGACCAGTCATTGCCAAGAGCCACGCCAAAAATATAGTCGTTAGCTTCGTTGACCGGGATNTGACGCCCTTCGCGACCTATGACTAAGACNAGCTCTCCTTCTGGTATAAACATCTCAACTTCGGGCGGCCTCTCGACATCGCCATTTTGCCCGCTGAGCCCAGACGAGTGTTTAAACATGAATCGGGGGTGAGGGACCTGACGAGGTGGTGNATTTGTTGAATGATAGTTAGCAGCGACCGCGAGAACCTTTCGGCCCGGCGACTCAGAATCAATTGGCAACTCTAACTCCACGCTATTTATTTGAAATTTCCGCCCTGTTTGCTGAACCTCACCAATAATCGGATTATCGTCGAGCTCCAATATTTCATTGTCGTTCAGTAAGCCATATGATGTTCCTGATGAATGGTTGAATCGAACATATTTCCCATTAGGTGCGTCAATGGCGGGGCCANAGGACGCCATACGAGTTGTCCTAACTAGTTGATTGCTTACAATTCCAACGTCTTCGATCTCCACCTCAACGACGTCATCTTGCCAGAGCTGTCTTCGAGTTCCAGGTAGNTGGGGGGGCGCGACTGTTCCCGTGTAAATCATGTCGCCGCGTTTTAGTGTGATGAAGTGGCTGAGTTTGCTAATGAGCGTAGCAGCATCGTCACGAAAATCAGCAGTCGTACCCTGTGCGGCGACNGTACCGTTCAGCCTNACAGTTAGTTGCATATCGCTCAGGTCTAATCCTTTCACAACTTGATCACCTAAAGTTGCAAATGTATCGCCCGCCTTACAAAAGACGTGACTAGGTTCTTCTACCCCACGGCCTTCGCCGCACCAGTCGTTTTCACTCCAGTCATTGCCAACAGAGACTCCGAACAAATAATCTATCGCTTCCGATTCTGGAATGTGCCGGCCTTGCTTTCCAATAATTAAGACAAGCTCCCCTTCNAAGTTAAAATTTGTGGCGCCGAAAGGAACCTCAACCGAAGCCCCATTCTTAGCTANAGACGNCGTAGCTTTGCTAAACCATCGTGGGTGATCGACGGCGACTGGGTCCCTGTTGGGGTTATTGGAATTTCCCGCCACACCCAACACATTGGGAACNCTTGTCGGATCTATTGGAATTTCTAGGTCTACAGAGCCTAGACTNACCGTTTCTCCAGTCTGTACCACGTCATCATCAAAGATCGGGTCNCCATTAAGTACAGAGATCATGTCTTCTTTCAAAATCCCGCTATGTGTGCCCGAGTCATCAGTGAAACGAACGTAGCGGGTTACTTCATCCNCCTGCGCAGAAGAAATAAAATTAAAGACGGTGGCGACCACTATGAGGCACATAGCCTTGATTGGTTTGACAACACTTACTCGTAACATTTTTCCCATCCCCTCGACATGGTTACTCATTTTTCCCGANACGATTNGCACTTTTATGAACNCAGTTATGTTATAAAGTATCATGAAGATTANCGATCTAAATCAAAGTTTGCAANATGCCCTTTACGAAGAGCAACAATAATTGTTACAAGAATATAAACGAAGTTAGTTGCCAAGAATATTTGAGGAGCTCCTGACATGCTCGACCGACGAAAATTTGTTCTATCTGCACTGACATTGCCGTCTCTTATTGGCAGTGCTAAACAGGCAATATCCGCTCCCGGTGACGGAATGATTTTAGCCATGCATCAGAACACCTCCAGCGCGGCGGGATTTCGCGGTTCGCTGGAAGGCTGGTCCCGTGCCGGCATAGAATTCGTTGAATTAAACTCAGCGTTGCTTGATGTGTTCCTTGAAAATGATTCACTTTCAGGAGCAAGAGTGCTCCTAGATGACCTCGGTCAAACACCGATTTGTGCCGCCGTGACTTTGCCAGATCTTTGGATCCCCGGCCCCGCACGAGAATCGTCTCTGGATAACTGGAGGAGACGTTGCGCACAATTTTCGGAACTTGGCGTCCGAAAAATATACTCACCTTCAATTACCTTCAGGACGGTTACCTCCGATGATTTTGACGCCACCCCCGAGGCTATTAATGAAACTGCCGAGATTGCAGCAGAATATGAACTCATTTGCATGATTGAGTTCTTGAGAAATTCAAATCATCTGGCAACACTTCGATCGGCACTGAAAATGACACGAGCGGCTGATCACCCTAACGTAAGGCCAATGATCGATTTTTTTCATTTTTGGTCCGGGCAAAGCAAGTTAGAAGACTTAGATTTACTAAATTCTGGCGAACTAGAACACTGTCATTTCCAAGATTTACTTGACGCCCCACAGGAACTTACAGATAACAGCTATCGCGTAATACCCGGGGATGGAATCGCACCTTTAGACTCAATACTTAACAAGCTTAGAGGGAAAGACTACAGAGGAGCACTTTCTGTTGAGTTATTCAGGGAAGAGCTCGTGAATGGCGATCCATACTCCGTCGCCGCTGAAATTAAAGCAAAATCTGAAAAAGTTATGGGCGAAGCAGGCGTGCTGTGATGCCGCGGTCTTGGGATTCTTGACTGCTACAATCGCACCCGGAGGGGCATATCTGCCATCAACCCAAAACGATACGGAATAATTTAGTTTTGCGCTAATGCGCTGATTAGCTCCAACTTACAACGCTTTTTTAAATACACGTAAAGAAAGTCTCCAAATTCAAGTTTACTCCGCGCAAGGCGGAACGATTAATAGCACCTGCGGAGGGGCACGTAGTCATTCATGAGGTGTAAATGTATCCCTGAAACTGTGTTCGCCACCAACGAACCTAGAGAATGTTTCGCCTTTAACATTATCTCTACGGTAGACTTTGTCCGTGAGGTAGTTGAGATTGCTTTCAACCGCACGGAATGTACAGTCACCTCACTGAAGCTAGATAAAACTTTCTGAAAATCCTATAGATCATACGTTTCAGGACTCCGTTTTACTCATTGGAAGTAAAGATATCAACTGTAACTTTTACTTCTCATATTAAAAATGACAATTTGCGTTACATTTGCATGGAATAAGTTTGGAAAATACCTATGAATGCACTGAAATCTATTTTTTCTTGGCTTGGTCGATTTCTAGAAAAAGCAAGNNCCGTCATGCTGAACCTTGTTACAGCCTTCGTTTTAGTGTTTCTTNCGATTGCNGTTATTGGAGCGCTAACCTCGAGGCCTGACGTTAAAGATCCAAGCGGCAGAATACTCTTAATTAATCCTGAAGGATCTGTGGTTGATCAGGAAGTGTTTCGCTCAGATTTCCTGTTTAACATTGGCGCAGGCTCTTCAACGGATCAAATTCAAACACGAGACCTTATACAATTAATAAGGTCAGCAGCTAAAGATGAAAATATTCCTGCTGTGTTTGTTGATTTCTCATCGACAGGTTTTGCTGGGCCAACCACAGCAATCAATATTGCAAAAGAATTAAAAGCCCTTCGTGACTCTGGTAAAAGAGTGATTGCTTTTAACGATCGCTTGTCTACAACGTCTTATCTTATGGCCTCTCAAGCATCTGAGGTATGGATTCATCCTGTTGGAAGCATCAGCGTTCCAGGCCTTGGGGGAATGCGCGCTTATCAGAAAGAGCTTTATGAAAATTTAAAAATTAATTTCCATAATTATTCACAAGGCGAATTTAAATCTGCAGTTGAAGGCAACACAAGAACAGACATGTCAGAAAATGACAGGATGCAGAGAGAGGCCTTATTCTTCCCTATTTGGGATGAAATGAAATCTCTAATGGCTGAAGGGCGTGGTATTAATTCCAGTGACATACAGGCGTTTTCTGACGACTACGTAGGATTTTTTGGTGAAGCGGCAATGGGCAATATCGCCTACGCCGAAGCAAATAATATTATTGATGGCAAAAAATCATATCCAGAATTTCGCCAATACATGGTTGAAGAATTTGGTCTAGATGAACAGGCTAATACAGAAACTTATAAGACTATTTCTTACATTGAATATTTAAATCAACTAGATAAGGATATATCTGACAGCGATAATCAAATTGCCGTAATAACAGCAGAGGGTGCAATTATGGAGGGCGCCATTGCTCCAGGTGTTGCTGGTGCAGACGGAGTCATAAGACAAATTAGATCTGCTTACGAAGATGAAAATACAAAAGCAATTGTATTTAGGGTCAACAGCCCAGGCGGGTCAATTATTGCCAGTGAAATGATGAGGGATGAATTATCTGCGGCTAAGGATAAAGGGATTACTGTTGTTGCCTCTATGGGGGACTATGCTGCATCTGGAGGAGTGTATATCTCTACTCCAGCAGATTACATCTTCGCTGAACCAACAACGATCACTGGATCTATAGGTGTGGCAATTGCAATACCGACATTAGAAAATGCGATGGGGTATATTGGGGTAAATTTTGATGGTGTCGTTACTTCTAAGTATGGTGGCTGGGACCCAACGCAAGCTATTGATGATGACTTGGATAAAATATTTGCTGCGTGGGGTGCGGATGCATATGATCGATTTGTTAATTTCGTAGCTGATTCAAGGTCTCAATCCTACGAAGACATAAACAAAATTGCAGGCGGTAGAGTCTGGATCGCCCAAAGCGCAAAAGAGATAGGCTTGATAGATGAAATTGGAGGCATTGATGATGCAATTGCCTATGCTGCCAAAATGGCTGAATTAGAAGACTATCAAGTCGAATATTACGGCCAGGAACTCTCTCCAGAAGAGATACTTATTGAAAGGCTGCTTGAAAACTTTAATATTTCTATTGCAGAGCCAGAAGTTCTATCAGCCCTTAGAGGGATAGCAGATCTTTATGAAACACTCGTAGAAATCCAACAGCCTAAAGCACTTTTTACTTGTCAAAATTGTATGGTTGATCTCGATTAAAGGTTCATGGATCTAAAAATAGACAACAGAATATTTCTGTAATGGAAAACACTTGCTATCACATTAAGCTTTTAATACTTCTCTCCATCTAGGCTTTTAGCTCATCAGAAAGTGCCCCAGGAATATTGGTACACCATCCCGATTACTTTCTCGGGCCTCTGCGCACTCACTGCGCTCGACGCCACGAGAAGTGGGAGCAGGCAAAACTTAAGAGCTGGCGAGATTCGGCTTTCATGATTTATTCCTGGATGGAATCCAAGCCAAAAAATTGTCGTAGGCGCATTAAAATCAAGGGGGCGGGATGATAAGAAGCTGGGGGTCAAATAATCTAGCTTCTGTTAACACCTCGCCCCCGGGATAGCCATTTTGCTGCAGAATAAAGGCGAGTAAATCAAGGTAGGTGGTTGTAGCTAGGCTGCCAGGACGGTTTGTTGGCATCTCTTTCCTCATCTTTTCAAATAGTACACTTAGCGGACGATTTTCCCATAGGAAGAGAAAACTAATGCCTACTAGCCCCGGACTATTGCTATTACCGCGGAGATCGTTGGCGTGACAAGAGGCGCAATCGGTATTGTAGGAATCCCTACCCCGACTAGCTTGTTCAGTCGCATAGAGTCCAACATGCAGAGGGTGAGTAGATTGAGCCAGTGCATTACCGGTCGAACTAACAAAGAGAAGGGATAAAATTATCTGCAGTGATTTTGATGTCTTCATTCTAGTCGGGTAGCGCAAAGATATAGATAGAATTGCCATTCCGTGGTCGTTTAATTTCTGGCGAGAGATCTCTTGGAAGCATAGAAGCCCAGCTGGCACCGCTCGTTGCTGCGGGCATGGCTATGTATTGCTTGCCATCCACAGCATAGCTTATTGGGAATCCCTGTGCTGAGGTGCTAGCTCGCGTCTGCCATAGCTTTTCACCGGTTTTAGAATCAATAGCATAAAAATAACGATCGAAGTCTCCAGCAAAAACCAGTCCGCCCGCTGTAGTGAGGGTTGCGGTATTAACTGTTGACCTCGAGCGGTAGCGCCAAACCACGTTACCGTCGGGAATAGAGACAGCGAGAATTTCGCCCAGAGCGTCTCCGGCATCGGGGTGAGGTGTATTGATACGACGCACAGGCCCAGTGCCGCCGCCACCTAACATTCGTTCTACTGGACCAAAGGTTGCCAACTCACAATTAAGCGTGATCGGAATAAACAGCATCGAAAGCGTTGGGTCGTAGGACATGGCACGCCAACTCTTAAATCCTGAAGTGCTTGGGCACATGTCCAGTTGCTCACCAATACGCGGAATCATTCCATCACGATAACGCACCTCTCCCGTATTCCGGTTAAGAGAGACAATATTTTGATAACCCAAATCTGTAGCGTTAATGTATTCACCACTGATGCGATCGAGTTGCCACAGAATACCGAGCTTGCCAATCTTAAACAGAGATTTGCGTCCTTTAATATCAATTAACACATTCTCGAACACCTCATCCATGTCGTGGGTTTCACCGGGAAGATGTTGGTAATACCACTTCATTTCTCCCGTATTGGGATCTAAAGCCAGTGTTGAGTTTGTAAAGAGAGCATCTCCATCGGTGCCACGCGCCACCCGTGCCCACGGTTTAGCTTGAGCAGTTCCCCAGTAAATTAGATTAGACTCAGGGTCATAACTTCCCGCTACCCATGCATCACCTCCAGCACGAAATTGCAGCGGCAGATTACCCCAAGTGTCTCCCCC
>NZJB01000032.1 GCA_002691885.1 Gammaproteobacteria bacterium | reverse complement strand
TTTAGACCTGAGCAGATTCTCTCTCAGCAGCTTTTCATTGCTGGCGGCATGAGTAGCTGGCACATTTCGCTCATCGCTCAGAGTGACGTCAATTCGATGCCAGGGTAAACCGATGGTCGAAAGAATTCTTAAACATTCGACTGGCGAACTACCACCACTTAGAACCAGAGTTGCCCTTTCACTTTGATCCAATTGAAACAACAGCGCTTGCTTGATGCGCTGCGCCAGATTCGCAGCGGCTTTCTGACGGGTGGCGAATTCACGCAGGCCAGCGCCCGAAACTGTCTCCAGCATGATCATTCACCCGGCTTCCAGGCATGGCCATTGCGATCCAGCATCATGCTGGCGGCGGCTGGGCCCCATGAGCCTGCCAAGTAGGACTCCACCGGCTGCTGGCTCTGCTCCCAGCCCAAGATAATCTGATCAATCCAGCGCCAGGCCGTTTCAACCTCATCGCGCCGCATAAATAACGCTGGATTACCCCGCAGTACTTCTATAAGAAGGCGTTCATACGCGTCCGGATAGCGGACTCCGAACGTTTCCTCGAAGCTCAGATCAAGAGACACCGGCTTGAGTTCGAACCCACCCGGCCCAGGCTCTTTGGACATAATCGTCATCTTGATCCCTTCGTTAGGTTGCAACATGATCGACAGACTATTCGGAGCCGTTTGCTGATTCTGATCCTCAAAAATAGCGTGCGGTACCGGTTTGAACTGAATGACTATCTCGGAGTGCTTCGCCGCCAGACGCTTTCCTGTCCTCAGATAGAACGGCACACCGGACCAGCGCCAGTTATCGACTTCCGCCTTGATTGCCACATAGGTTTCGGTATTAGACGGTTCGCTGAGTTGGGCAGCGTAGCCTGCAACGACCGCGTCATCGACCGCACCCGACGCATACTGGCCGCGGACTGTGCTCTGCTTCACCAAATCTGTGCCAATGGGTTTCAGTGCTCTCAACACTTTTAACTTTTCGTCGCGCACTGCATCGTCATCGAGACTACTCGGCGGTTCCATGGCGACCAAGCAGAGCAGCTGCAGCAAGTGATTCTGCACCATGTCTCGCAAAGCGCCGATGTCGTTGTAAAATTCTATCCGGTTCTCCACACCCAAAACTTCCGCCACCGTAATCTGGACGTGGTCAATCACCTCCCTGCGCCAAAGAGGCTCAAACAGGGAATTGGCAAAACGCAGCGCGAGTAAATTTTGCACGGTTTCTTTACCAAGATAGTGGTCAATGCGAAAGATCTGATTCTCTTCGAAGCATGCACCCACCTGATCGTTGATCGCCTTGGCGGACTTATAATCATGGCCTATCGGCTTTTCCAGAACGATACGCATATCTGCGGTCATGAGCTTGTTGATCTTGAATCCGGCAGCGACAGTACCAAACAGAGAAGGCGGGGTAGCGAGATACACCGCTCTGATTTTGCGCTCATGGCCAATTAACATGTCGACCAGTGGTGTCCATGCGTCATAGTCGTTCACATCAAAGTAGCAATAGTGCAGACGTTCGCTGAATAGATCGAATTCCGACTCATCGGTTGATACCGCTGGCATCAAGGCCGACTTCACTTCTTTGATATATGCAGCGCGCGAAATCTCGACGCGACCAACCGCGATGATCCGGCTGTCGTCACTGAATTGCTTGTCACGGTGACGATGGAACAGCGAGGGAATGAGTTTGCGCACCGCCAGATCACCATTGCCACCCACAATGACAAGATCAAACGGGTCAACCGGGATCAGCTGCGCCATGTCTTAAAACTCACAGAAATACAATACTTCAAAACTCACGGCAGAAATAGCCGTTTGTCCAGAAGACTACTGAAAAAAGTTAAGCATACCAAGGCCCATGCGGGCTCCGGCGGAGGAGGCGGGAGAGGTCGTTACCGTGCCTTCTTGCTTCCACAAACACAGGCTGCTCATAGTTCGTTGATCCCTTTGGTGCGTCTGATTCAGCCTACAGAACCCTCTTCTTTGGCCTGGTAATTCAGATCAAAATTGCTAAGCGGCAACTGTCTAATGCGCAGACCGGTGGCATCGAACACCGCATTGGCCAACGCCGGAGCGATACCCGGTGTCCCCGGCTCGCCGGCACCACCGATGTTATGGCCACTGTTGATCACATGGGTTTCGATACGAGGAGCTTCACGCATCCTTACTGAGGGATAATCGTGAAAGTTGCTCTGGACGACCGCACCGTTCTCGACGGTGATCTCGCCGTAAAGCGCTGCAGTCAGACCGTAGATGATTCCTGACTCAAGCTGTGCTGCAATACCGTCAGGCGCTACCGCGAGACCGGGATCAATCACTGCAACCACTCTGTCTACCGAGAGCTGCCCGTCTGTTACTGTCACCTCAACCACCTGAGCGACCAGTGAGCCAAAGGATTCCTGCAGCGATATGCCGCGACCACGTCCCGCCCCCAGCGGGCGACTCCATTCTGCTTCCTCGGCGGCTCGCCTCAGAACCGCAAGGTGTCGGGGGCTCTCCTGCAGAAGCTCAGCGCGGAACTCGTAGGGATCCCTGCGAACCGCAACAGCCGCTTCATCTATAAAGGATTCAGTGAAAAAGCCGTGCTGCGAGTGGTCAACACTGCGCCAGGCCCCGAAAGGAATATGCACGGGGCTACTTACATAGCCGATGTCCTGTGCCGCAACCCGGTAGGGTATCAGCGGCGCCTCAACCGGCTCGTTCTTGTTTGTGTAGGTATTTTCCCAGGCGACTAGCCGGTCGCTGCTGTCGAAGGCTGCACGAAATCGACTCTGAACGGCAGGCCGGTAAAAATCCTGACGGACGTCTTCTTCACGGGACCAGATCAACTGAACCGGACGGCCCACTGAGCGGGAAAGCAACGCCACCTGCATGGCGTAATCTGGCCGGGCCTTTCGCCCGAAGCCTCCACCCATAATGTGGTTGTGTAAGGTGACCTGTTCNGGATCCATAGCGAGTANGGCNGCAACGTCCCGGCGGAATCCCAGCGGATTCTGGCAGCCAACCCAGATTTCCGCGCGATCACTTTTCACATCAGCCGTGGCATTCAGAGGTTCCATGCAGGTGTGGGCCAGAAAAGGCACGTGGTAGTCCGCATCGATCACGCGAGCAGCAGAGGCAAANTCAGCAGAGACCTCACCCGTGACCCGATCGCTCTGTCGTTCAGTTCCGCCGANAATAGCCCGCTCGAATTGGGCATAGATACCATCACTGTCAACAGATTCAAATCCGGTTTCACTCCAGGTGACCTGNAGCNTTTTGACCGCCTCGTTTGCCGTCCAGAAACTGTCAGCCACGACGGCNACNGCTTCGGTTGATATAGTTTCTCCAAGCATACCGCCCACAGAAGACTGCGGGATCACAACAATATCAATGACGCCGGGCATNTTNCGGGCCGCACCGTCATCAAGCTCGACGACACTNCCCCCGGGCACCGGCGAGCGCACCACGCTGGCGTAAGCCATGTCGGGAACGCGCACGTCCACAGCAAATTTTGCTGATCCGTCTACCTTGGCCGGAATGTCTCTGCGGGGGACAAACTTGCCCACGATTTTGTAGTCTGCCGGATCTTTGAATCGCGGAGTTTGCGAGGGAGGCATCGCAGCAACTNTTTCAGCAAATGCCGCATAGGGCTCCCGTNTGTTGCTTGCCGCNTGGATAACATGGCTGTCCGCGGTGGTCACTTGCTCAAAGGGCACACCCCAGGACTCTGCAGCAGCCTGCTGCAACATCTCCCGCGTTGCGGCACCGGCAATTCTCATCGCCAGAATCCCTGTCGTGCGCACACTCATACTGCCACCGGTGATCTGCAGGTTCAGCAAATCAGCGACATTCATCATCATGCCGTCGACAGTCGGGATTACCAGATTAGGAAANTCGACATTGGCGAAGAGATATCGNCTTCCGGCAGAGTAGCTGGCGTATTCACCGATCGCAGGCGCTTCTTCTACCTGAACCCGCTCCCAGTCAGCGTCCAGCTCCTCTGCCAGNATCTGCCCGAGTGCTGTGTGCACCCCCTGGCCCATTTCGGAATGCGGGATAACAGCCGTGACCACATTGTTGCTGTCTATCTTGATATACGTGTGGACCAAATCTTCTCCATCAGGGCCCANTTTNGCTGCCAGGGCTTTCGCCTGATTTGCTGGCCGCATCGCNATGCCCACGACCAGTCCCCCACCGGCAACCAATCCGGTTGCGATAAACGCGCGTCTGCTCAGCTTAGACATGATCCACCCCCGCTACGCTNTAAAACAACGGTTCATCGGACGCCGAGGCNACACTGGTCGCTTTAATGGCTTCGCGAATTCGTCCGTACATCCCACAGCGGCAGATGTTGCCGCTCATGGCAGCATCGATGTCCGCGTCAGAAGGGTTTGGATTGTTGGCCAGCAAAGCCGTNGCCGACATCAACTGTCCTGACTGACAATATCCGCACTGAGGCACNTGGTGATCGATCCAGGCTTGCTGCAGCGGATGTAACTCCCCTGACTCAGAAGTCAGACCTTCAATGGTGGTCACCTGTCTGCCGTCAACATCAGAAACCGGCGTGACACAGGATCTCATCGCAACACCGTCGATTTGGACAGTACAGGCCCCGCATTGCGCGATGCCGCAGCCAAACTTCGTGCCGGTNAGAGCTAGTTGCTCTCGCAAGACCCAGAGCAGGGGNTTTGCCGGATCGACGTCGACCGTCTGGCGCTCGCCATTTACCCAAAAAGTTGTACTCATTGATCCCTCTGTTAATTAGTCTAAGAAGCGGCCCAAGGGCCTGACCCCTGCACCTTTGCCTGATACTTTTCCTTCATGCTCTGAAGAAAACAAGGTTTCTGACATATTGATCTTTATTTGTCATAATGTTAGCGCCCATAGTATAGTATATCGCTTGGCAAAGCACCCAGTATTTGTCCTTCTAACAAGTCGTTTAATCGCCTGATGAACAAACCATTGACCGCAATTGCAAAACATCAAGCCAAAAGGGACGCGGTCTACGACGTCGCGTCTGTCGTTTTTGCCCAGTATGGGTTTCGCCGGACCACGATGAATGACATCGCGAAATCAGCCGGGATTTCACGCCCGGCCCTCTATTTGATGTTTGANAATAAGGAGGACCTCTTCCAGGGTTTGGCCGCCCACCGCCTCGATCTNGCCATCGATAGCGCNTTGTCAGTGCTACATAGCAGCGGCGAAATTGCTAGTAGGTTTCTTGAGAGCCTGCTGGTTTTTGAACAAATATTTTATGAGCCGATTGCTGACTCACCCCATGGCACCGAACTGATGGACACCAGCCTGAGTTTAGCGTCCGAGATCATGACGAAAAATATTGCCCGNTTTCATGCGGCGCTCGCCAGGAGTCTGAGTGAAGCAGAGGCCAGCGGGCAAATCACCTTCGCCCGAACNCCGATGAAACCCAGAGCGTTCGTNGAACTGTTATTTACCGCGCTCAATGGCGTGAAAAAGAGAGCCCAGAGCACGGCGGAATTCAGGAAGCTAGTGAGACANCTTAATGAAATCTTCCTGCTGTCGGTTGCTCCATAGCGCAATGGCTAAACAGTCCCATGAGCCTGAGACTCAGGTTTCGTCAAACCCGACGAAGACTGCCGCTTCTTCCAAGGATTTACGCTCAGAAACAACGGAATTAGCGGNAAAATCTTCATCCGGGTAGCCCATCGCCACACAAATCATGATCACCTGGTCNTCCGGAATATTCGCGTGTTCACGAACAACTGGTGACTGCATGATNCCCTGGCTGTTGATGACACAACCCAAACCGCGAGACCAGGCTGCATTGACCAAGGCGTTGGTCACTCCCCCGCAGTCGAAAGGAGCAATATCACCGCCATGGATTGAACGATCGTAGGTCACGACGACGGATACCGGNGCATCAAATTGCCGGAATCCACGCAGCACCCATTCCTGTCGCGCTACCTTGTCGTGCCGCTCGATACCCATGACGTGAAACAACTGTTTGGCAATCCCAATCTGCCGCTCGCGATGGACACCCTCATAGGCACCATGATTTCTGAATTCTCGAGAGTCNGNAACACCGGCAAGATTTCGCTCGGTGTTACCANNGCGGATTCTGTTCAAAACCTCGCCTGCCACCACNTAAAAGTTCCACGGCTGCGTGTTAAGCGATGTCGGCGCNCTCATCGCGATCTCGAGGACTTCTTTGATCAATGCCTTGGGCACTGGCTTGGGCAAGTAGCCGCGAATGCTGCGCCTGCNCAGTACGACAGTGTCGTATTCCATAAAACTGCTCCAGCTAATNTATCCTGTCCTCNGATCGCGAGTGGCAGCACAAGCCCACCAATACCGACTGCGATNTTAAAGCTAGCAACGTAGACCCTGCTGAAAGCTCGGATAAACGGCAGTGCCTGAACCGGACAGGCGGTTTACAGATCAGGCCACGGAAATAGATCCACCGGCGGAACAGCCAGATTCACTTCATTACCCCGGGCCATCACAAATGTCGGCTGCATCAGTGTAGAAATATCCTCCAGTGGATTACTGCCAACGGCAAGAATGTCTGCATCTTTTCCTGCTTCAATCGTACCCGTCACCTCGGTCAGACTCATCAGGTTAGCGGCATTGACTGTCGCGGCAATCAGAATTTCACGGGCAGGCATGCCAGCCTCAGCCATTAAAACCGCCTCATAAGCATTGGTGCCATGATCATTAACACCAGCATCGGTACCGTACGCAATCTTAACGCCTCGCTCATGGGCGATTCGCAAAGCATTGCGCATTATGGGACCCACTTTGAGTGCCTTCTGCCTGACCGCAGGTATGAAAAATTCAGGCTGTTCAGTAGCAATCCTTTCAACCGTGTAACCGGCAATCAAAGTAGGCACCAAATACGCGCCAGTTCGCACAAATAAATCAGCTACCTCTTCATCAAGATAAGAGCCATGCTCAATCGAATCTACCCCGGCAAGCAGCGCAGCCATCATGCCGGTTTTGCCGTGGGCATGAGCCGCCACTTTACGCCCCATCGCGTGTGCAGCCTGTACCAGAGCGACCTGTTCTTCATCGGTGAACTGCTGTTCAGTGCCGGTGGCTGTCAGACTGAGCACTCCGCCGGTAGCAACATATTTGATGTGATCAGCACCGTACTTCACCTGAGTGCGGACGGCTTTCCGGCACTCCGTCGCACCATCGCACCATCGCACACTCCGGTATGAAGATGCGGGAATATGTCTTCGCGAAACCCGCCTCCATCACCATGACCTCCAGTCGGCGTGATTGTTTGACCGGCCGCTTTGATGCGTGGTCCCATCACGATGCCCTGATTGACGGCATCACGCAGAGCAAAAATGGCATTTCTCGTACCGCCGACATTTCGAATCGTGGTAAATCCAGCGCGCAGTGTGCGCATCCCGAATTCATAACCCATAAGCGTGCTCAGCGCATCGCTGCGAGTCACACGAATCTCCCGGGAGTTGGGCTCCTGCTGACTCAAAATGTGGGTATGGGAATCAATCAGCCCGGGCAAGACGAACTGATTACTTAGATCAACTACTCGCGCGTTCGCTGAGCCAGTTACTTCGCCGGGTTCGACATAACCATCCCGCACATCCACGATGAGGTTTTTTCTGATCATGATGCTCTGTTCGGCCCGAAATTCCTCTCTGGCATCAACCAGCAAAGAGCCTGCATGTATGATTTTCCACTGACTGCCCACCTGAGCGCTCACGAGGGAAGAGAAAATAGCCAACAGCAATCCAATCAAGGCTTGGTGCGTGCGGTAACTCCCAATCACCAACTCGAATTACCGCGTCTAAAGCAGCTCTCGGCCCAGTGTCCCGCGGGGCACCCGATAGCCGGCGTCATGCACNTANTCAGGACCNATGGAAGAAACACTCGGCGTGCCGCTTCCCCGCATGGTGATCAACAACTCACGATTCAGCAGATCCAACACCCGCTCGACACCGGCCTGGCCAAACGCACCCAGACCCCAGCAGTAAGGTCTGCCGACCCCTACCGCGGCGGCTCCGAGAGCCAGCGCCTTGTAGANATCGGTGCCCCGGCGAAATCCACTGTCGACGATAATAGGCACCCGGCCATTCACAGCGGCCACGATTTCGGGCAGACATTCGATCGTGCCTCTTTCGGTCTCGGTTGCCCGCCCGCCATGGTTTGAGACCCAGATGCCATCAGCACCGTATTGCACAGCAAGGGCCGCATCTGCACCGACCTCGACCCCTTTGATGAGCACATTCATGGAGGTAACTTCTTTCATACGCCCGATGACTTCCCAGGTCAGAGCCGGNTTGTTCAGGCCGACGCCGCGCATATCCAGCCCGTCGAACATTGGTTTNGCCTGACCGGTNTGACAGTTCGAGCAGGTTCTGTCATCTTCTCGCATCAGAATCGANTGGGTTTCCGTGTTGCGCCCACCTGGCAGATCAATCGTCAGACATACCGCGGTGCATCCAGCGGCCTCAGCGCGCTGCAGCATCGCCACCGTGTACTCCCAGCGGTCAGTCGGGTACAGCTGGTGCCAGATAGGCGCACCTTTCGCTTCCGCAACAGCCTCTACAGCCGTCGAGGATTGCGTTGACAGCACCATGTGATGCCCTTTTGCGGCCGCCGCCCGGGCGGTACCCAGCTCAGCCTCAGGGTGGTAGGCCCCCTGACTGCCGACCGGACAGAGAAAAATGGGCGAACNCGCTTCAGTGCCCAGGATATTGACCCTCGTGTCAGTCTCACTCACATCCACCAGTCTACGGGGTTTGATCTGGAATCGAGTGAATCCATCCCGATTGGCCCTCAGCGTGTTGTCACTGTCTACGCCCGTATTCAGGTAGCCGAGATGTGCCGGNGGAATNTTCCTGCGCGCGACCGCTTCCATCTCAAACACGTTGATCACCTCTGACGGATCCGTCAGCCGCTCACCGAGCANNTCCTCAGCTTCCTGAGCGAACGCGGAATAGCTGGTCAGTAGNGGACTGGCAGCAAGAAACTTCAGTAGTTCCCTGCGGTCAACGCGCTTTTTCATTACAGTCTTGGTGTCAGAGTCGGCTTTCATGGACATCAGTCTCTCCCTGTGCTGCCTGTTTATCCCGAAGGACACTTTTTCTGCGNNCACCCGCAAGGGCNAACGCACTATNNTTTACCTTCAACCTAGCGGCCCGAACGGCTATTGTCCAGTCTTGCAATCGNCCTGCATCACGGATGCCGTTTACATTCCTCGCTCATCTCNTGCACTGCAGCATGACGCATCGCCGCCCTCAGGCCGCTGNCCGTGTCGATGNAGCGGCAACGGCGGATACAGCGACGCCGAAGGTGGCGACCGGACATGATTTTGCCTATAGTATCTGGGGTTTCGGAAAGCGATAAGTCGAATACCAGTCCAGTCGATCCCTAAAGCGCAGCGAAGCTCGTCTCACAGGCGAACACATACGGAACCGAAGCCAGGCACACCCAATATCAAAATAAGGCAGCTGCGATGGAAGCATTTCTCGGGGAGATACTAGGTACTTTTATTCTTGTTCTGGTGGGGCACAGCGTGAACGCCAATGTCTCCCTCACGGGAACAGCAGGTAATGAAAGCGGATGGATCGTAACCACCTGGGGCTGGGGTATTGCCGTCTTTATNGCGGTTTTCATGACTGCTGATGTNAGCGGCGGCCATCTTAACCCGGCGGTGACACTCGGGCTAGCCGCAGCAGGGAATTTTTCCTGGGAACTGGTTCCCGCCTATCTCACCGCTCAGATGATCGGAGCCTTTCTGGGAGCAGTGTGCTGCTGGCTGCAGTTTAAAGATCACTTCAATGCAACTGAAGACCCTTCGACGAAACTTGGAGTTTTCAGCACAGCACCAGCGATTCCCAACACACCAATCAACTTATTCTGCGAAATCATTGCAACTTTTGTACTGGTCTTGGGAGTGCTCTATATCGCCGCGCCTGATGTTGGTCTGGGAGCACTAGATGCTCTACCTGTAGGGTTACTGGTATTTGGTATTGGAATGGGTATGGGTGGAACCACGGGGTATGCTATTAACCCAGCTAGAGATCTAGGGCCTCGCATTGCGCACGCCGTATTACCTATCAAAGGCAAAGGGTCTAACAATTGGGATTACGCGTGGGTGCCCGTAGCTGGCCCATTGATCGGCGGGATCATTGCAGCGTTTTTATATCGAGCGCTGCCATTTTGACTCACAACAGTGCATTTAGCGCTGACGTTTGGGGTATGCTTCGCCGTCTTCAAACTAAAAAGCAGTGAATATCCTTGCAGCACCAACTCAAGCCTCTGTCTTACGCATTTGTCGCTGCCGCTCTGGGCATCGCGACCTACTCGGGTATGGATGTTGCCATGAAGGGACTGGCACTGCAGATCGGCGCCTACAACGCCATGTTCTGGCGCAGCCTGATCACTATCGTTCTGGCTGGGAGTTTGTACGGCTGGCGCAAACCCACGTGGCCATTACGATCGGTGCTTAAGCTACACATCTGGCGCGGCTTCATTGTGTCGATAATGGCTTTTCTGTTCTTCTGGGGCTTGAAATATTTGCCGGTTGCGGAAGCGATTGGCTTATCTTTTATCGCGCCCCTGATCGCCCTGTATTTGTCTGCAGTGATCCTGCACGAGCAGATCAATCGACTCTCAATTGTCGCTTCAGTTATTGGTCTGATCGGTGCGGGGGTTGTAATCGGTGGTCGGCTGAGCGGAGACTATAACTTCCAAATGGGTCAGGGCATTCTTGCGATTCTTTGCTCGGCCGTACTTTATGCCTATAACCTCATACTGCAGCGGCAGCAGGCGCTGGTGGCGGCGCCGATAGAAATTGGATTTTTTCAGAATCTCACGGTTATTCTTGTCTTCGGCGCACTGGCCCCAGTCCTTGCCGTGGTTCCGCCCCCCGCAATTGCCCCACAGTTGTTTACCGCTTCAATTCTTGGCCTCTTTTCGATGCTGATGATGTCATGGGCCTACGCCAGGGCGCCGGCTAGCACCTTACTTCCAGTGGAGTACACGGCATTTGCCTGGGCCGCACTGCTCGGCTGGGTTTTTTTCTCTGAAGCCATCACTTCCACGACGGTGCTGGGCACCGCCATGATTGTTACCGGATGTCTGGTTGCTGCCTGGCAGACCGGAGACACAGCTGATGCTGCCGAAAACCCGGCACTTTGAGTTTGTCGCTAGTCTGCCAGACCCTGATTCGCCAAGCGCTTCTGAAAACGGCCGAGCCCCGCAAATCCGCGGGCATTACTTTCATGGCTTAGCAAGACTTCAGCCTCATCCAGCCAAACGACGGCTTCCCACTGATCTGAAGGCGCCAGATGCGCGACTCGATGCCGCTCCCAGTCAACTCCATCGCCAGTGGTTGGCGCAAACCAGATCAGAGATTGCGCGCCGAAATCTTCCCGCCGAATGCTGATGAGCACCAGCTCAGAGGTTTCGGGATGAATATCTGCAGCTGTGACCAATGACCGCATGGGCAGGGATTGACTAATCTCGACGACATAATTTCCGGGCAACTTAGGTAAACGATAGAGATCTGAATTGCCATTCCCCCGGTTTTTCGAGAACAACCAGAGCTCATCACCGCGCACCGCCAGTGCCTCTGCATCAAAATTGTGGGAAGACATATTGCCCGATTCATACCCTGCATATCTGATCGAAATTAACTCTGCAGTAATGTTTTCTGAATCCAATCGGGGTTTGGGGATGCGATAGATGACCAAGCGGTCACGGCTGTTCAGATTATTGCCGGTGTCCGCCACAAAAAAATGGGATTCATCCTGAGCCAGTGACTCCCAATCGATATTTCGCGCATTGCTAATGGACACTTCAGCCAAAACCTGACCTTGCAGGCTCAGGGCAAACAAGACGGCGGAATTGCCGCTGTCGTTCAAGGTCCAGACCACCTCATCCGCAAGGGCCAGCGCGGAGCTTTCCTCCAGTAAGTCGGGAAACTCGGTCACGAATTCCACATTCAATTGGCGCTCCTGGGCCGGTGAGCAGGAGTGAATAGCCAGACAACAGGTGAGACTAAGTGAAGCCTTCCAAACTCTGGTAAATCTGAATCCTACGCGCATTTGTGACTCCAAGCTCGCCAAGGGACCTACCCGTCGAATCTGGCGCGTTCCCGCCAGCTTAAATAGGCAATCAGCAGGAAAAACCCTGCGACAATCGAACCAACCGCCAAACCGCCGCCGCGCTCATCAAGCAGACTCCAGACCAACATACCCAGAGCAACCTGTAACAGATAGATCACAAACCACGGGTGCATCCAGCGTTTCATTTTCAGATATCCGTAGCTCGCTGAGCCATAAACCAGCCAGTGCAGCAATCCGCCCAGTTTGGCAAACCAGCCGGTAAAAAGCACACCGAACCAAACCTCCTGATCTTCGTCCAACGGCTTGATCAAAACATCCCAGGGCACATAGACAAAGGTCATAAAAATGCTGAACGCCAGAAGGAGCTGCATCCAACCGGGACGAGCGGTGAGCTGATGTCGTAGAGAAAAATCCGAGGGCACCACTTCATTCTCTGACAAGCCCGCGCAAAGCTCAACAATGGATGAATTGCAACCACGGTAACCCGCTTAAGCGACAGCAATGTTAGACTTTGACTGCGTCCAACTCCATGATCAGATCCGGCTCAGGTTCAGCGCAATGAACAGTCATCATTCAAGCGTCTACGGACTGTTACTGTCCTTGCTGGTTGTCTGTCCGGGTGTATCCTGGAGTCAGCAGGAGTGGCGCAATCTGCAATCAGACTGGCTCTTCGAGGTCATGCCTCAGGCCACCAGTTTTTCTACGAAGAGCGGCAGCCCGCCGGTTATCAAAGCGTTCAGCGACCCTGAACAGGAACAACTGATTGGCCTGGTGTTTACCACGCCGGACATCCCGCCCGAAGAGGTCGGCTTTAGCGGTCCGATTCATCTGCTGGTCGGTATGGATCTCGAGGGCGTCCTGACTGGCGCAAAAGTGTTGTACTACACCGAGTCCTACAGGAGTTTTCGCGGTGATTTTGTTGAGGACGCGGGCTTCACGGAGCAACTGACGAAGAAATCGATTGCGGACTCATTCAGATTAGGAACGGATATCGATACGATCAGCCGGGCAACCATCACCAGCTGGGCACTGACCCGAGGGGTGCGCAATGCTGCCAGGCGGGTGGCCGAAGCCTATCTGGTCAATTCCGAATTCAGCCGAACAGCCAGGAGTGAAATCTCGGTGCTGAATACATTCGCGCAGCTTGATTGGAGCGGCCTGATAGATGCGGGTCTTATCCGGCAGTTCAGTACCCAACTGGCTGACCGCGCCAGGCTGGATATTGCTGTAGCCTACATAGGGCATGGAAGACTGGGAGACATGCTGATCGGCGGTCGCGCCTATTCAAATCTGGAGCGCACCCTGGGCGAACAGGCGGTAGAGGGCAATCTGCTCCTGCTGGGCCTGCGCGGCAGCACCGCCCGTCTGCAGCAAAAGCGACTGGCACTGATTCAAAATGGGACGCTACTCCGGCCGGATCAGGGCAGCATTTTGTTTGCCGGAACCGGCGAAGACGGCAAGATCGCCGGGCAGGTCAGCCTGGCGGTGGCCATGGTGATGCCTGAGACAGTCAATCCGCGGGAAGCTTTCAGCCTCGTCTACGGCACCGGACCCGCTCTCGACCCGTTTGCCAGCTTTGACGAAGTTCGCTATCAGCTTCCGGCAAACCTGTCTGAGTTTCTCTACGGCTCTGAATACGAAGCAACGACAGCAATACTGACTTCAACCAAAGCTGACCCTAACGGCCTGCGGGATCTATTGTGCTTAATTCTTGCGGCAACCTTGCTGCTGTTAGCAGCAGTGCACCTGCGGCGATTTTTAAAGCTGAGCGAATAAAGCGCGCAATTCCGCGATGATTAAGTCTGGGTCACTGTGGACAATCAGGCCCTTAGTTCTCGACGCGGATTATCCGCGCGGGTGAGGTCAAAGAACTGCATGATCTGGCGCGCTGCATGCACCATAATAAAGTAGAACCCCGCTTCGAGTTTCTACTTTAGGTCGACCTGAAAATTGCGAATGCAGTGACAGCTAAAGTCGTTTCAGCGTCTGTAACCCTCAGGCGGGCGGGGGCTCTGTATGGGCCCCTCCGGACGGATCCGCTTCGGTACTCTCCACAAATTCGACCGCAGCCGCAATAGCGTCACGACGCGAATCAAAATACTGCTCTCCAGGCACTATCTCCCCCATCAGATCCGTAAGCATGTTTCGGATCTGATCAGTCATCCCTGAAATATAGACTAATTTGTTAGAGACCTTTCCGTCCTCGGCAATTGTTTGTACTGCGCGTGCTGCCGATACATCTAAGAAAGGTACCTGCGAAAAGTCTAAGATCATGACCTTACTTGGGCCTTTCGACTTCTCTCGTATTTGATAGCCGAAATCAGCTGCCGCTCCAAAGCTTAGTGGTCCACCGAAGTCAAAAACATTAATGCGCTTATCCGCATCAGTTATTAATTTCCTTTCTTCCTCTGAAAAGTTTACGGATAACTTATCGCTAGCGATGTCCCGTAACGACTTCAACTGCTCATCGGCGATCTGCTTCACAAAGGCGAGAGAAGCTAGTACCACGCCGGCGCCAACAGCTTGAATGAGATCCACAAAGACAGTCATCGTCAGCACCAGCAGCATTAGCGAAAGGTCCCAGCGTGGGCCGCGATGGGCCTTAAGAATGTAGGCACGATCGATTATGTCCCATCCAGTTTTTATAAGAATTCCCGCAAGAACAGTATGGGGGATCTTTTCTGCTAGAGGGGCTAGGACTAATACTATCGCTAACAGAAAGAGGCTGTGGAACATTCCAGAAATCTTGGTGGTACCGCCAGTTCGGATGTTAATCATCGTTCTCATGGTGGCACCTGCGCTCGCTATACCCCCGAATAGACCAGCCACCATATTACCGATGCCCTGCCCGATTAACTCTCGGTTAGAGTTATGCCGGGTGCGAGTCATGTTGTCTGCCACCAGAGACGTAAGCAAGCTATCGATTGACCCGAGTAGCGCCAAGGTTATAGCCGCTTGAAAAACAATCAGGAATGTTTCCTGATTAAAGCTTGGCATGATGAAACTGGGTAATCCTGTGGGAATGTCACCCAGAGTCGGGGCGCCTGTCAGAAACAAACTAACTAACGTGCCAATAATAAGGGCCGCTAGAGGCGGAGGAACTATCCTGGCAAGCCGAGCAGGCCACTTGAAGGCGATAAGCAGCGTCAGCAGTCCGAGGGTAAGAGCCACTAAGTTTGGGTCGGCCACAGCGCGAGGAATTTCCATAAGTGCACCGACGGTGCCGCTTTCTTCCGGCTCATGGCCGAGTAGAAGAGAGGTCTGAAGCGCAATGATTATACACCCGATGCCGCTCATGAACCCTGATATCACTGGATATGGGACCAATCGGATGTATTGCCCAAGCTTCAAAACACCGAGAGCGACCTGTATGGCACCGGCCAGAACAACCGTGGTAAACACCAGAGAAGGATTGCCTTCCAACGTCGCATAAACGCCCGCGAAGACAACAACCATAGGTCCGGTAGGCCCCGCTACTTGCGAGCCTGTGCCACCAAACAGAGATGCAAAAAAACCAACAAAGATTGCGCCATACAGACCTGCAATTGGACCTGCGCCCGAAGCCTCACCGAAAGCTAGAGCTAAAGGCAATGCAACAACGCCTGCGGTGAGCCCACCAAAAAGGTCGCCTTTGAGGTCTTTTGTTTTGAAATCTATCATTTAGGTCTTCCTAGCTTGCCTGAACAAACTCAAACTGTCTGTCAATGTCCACTCTAGCCGTCGGCAGTAGAGCAATTTCGATTTTATGGGGAGTAAGGTAAAGACGAATGGTGCAGAACGATCCTTAATACTCCATCGTCATCTTTCTTATATCCCCAACTTTTATCTACTTTCGTAATAGATCCATTTTTATCTGTAAAGGTTACCCATCCCATCCACATTGCAATATTTCCGTCGATAAAGCATTCAGAGGTCTCCGAAACCACTTTACGCCACCCCTTAATGCCAAAGCCTCCGTCGAGAGGATATTCATCGCTGTGTCCAACGAAATATGCCAGAGCTCCATCTTTGGTAGGACGAAATGTCTGCTCTCCACTCGCCATCGTCGGTTTGAATAGAACTGGGCCGATACCATAGCCATACACGCTATCTATAGCATCACTTGCCAGTTTTCTCGCAGCTTCAATGCCTCGCTCCTCGAAAGTGATCGAAATCTCGATTAAGGCATTACCCCAAGACTCTTTCGCCTTCTCAATCTCTGCTTCTGTAATAATCAAATTCATTGCGTTCTCTCCGTACGTTTTTGCGTGAATCTATGACGCCTAGATAATTGTATGGATATGCCATATGAAAGAATATTGATATAAATGGAATTTCATTATAGATTATTTCTATATACCAAAAGCCCCCGTAATCAGCGGTATCAACGTGAATACTCTGGAAAATCTCTCACTTAAGCAGCTGCAATACTTTGCCGCGGTCGCCGAGTATGGCAGTTTCCGCCAGGCAGCGTTTCGCCTGAATATCACGCAACCCACCCTGAGCAACCAGGTGGGCGTTATGGAAAAAGCGCTCAATATCCAACTGTTCGAGCGCACCAGAAAAGGCATCAACACCACGCCTCAAGGGCGCGAGCTGCTGCTCAGCGCAAGGCGTGTACTCGAGGAAGCACAGGGATTCACCACACAGGCCGCGCTACTCTCCGGAGGCGGCATGGGTACCTACCGGCTTGGCGTCACACCGACGCTGGGGCCCTATCTGCTTCCCCATATCCTGAACCCTGTACACGAGCACTACACTGATCTGAAACTGTATGTTCGCGAAGACGCGCCCAGTGATCTTGAAACTGGCTTGATCAACGGTCAGCATGATCTGATTCTCACCACCCTGCCAATCATGTCCAAAGAGCTCGTGGTCGCACCTCTGTTTCGGGAACCCCTGAAACTGGCGCTTGCCAAGGATCACCGCCTGGGCAACAAGACTCGAATAACCCGCATGGACCTACTTGGAGAGCCGGTCCTGACCATCAGCGAACACCACCTGTTCCACCGCCAAATAACGGAGCTGTGCGAGCGAGTGGGAGCGGTAGTCCTTAGAGACTACGAAGGGACCAGCCTCGACACCCTCAGACAAATGGTGGTTATGGGTATGGGTATCGCCTTTCTGCCTGCTCTGTACGCTAAGTCGGAAATCCGGGACAAAAAAGAGCTACGGGTTACTGATGTCGAAGGCATTAACGTAGTTCGCAACCATGCGCTGGTCTGGCGCAACACCTCGCCGGTCAGGAACTTTTACAAGCAGCTGGCCGAGGAGATTCGAGAAATCATCGAAAGCTCGCTGGGGTCGGTTATCCTTCCTGCCAGCCACAGCCGCCTTGTCCAATGAGCAAAATAACTATGCACCAGTCATCGATAGCGAAAACCTTCCCGAAATTACCCCGCCGCCAGCTAATGCTGAGCTGCGTGGCTCTTTTTCTCCTGAGCTGCGATATCCCCTACGTCGCAGAGGGCAGCTGGGATGTCGTGTATGAGCTTCCCGGCCAGCAGCGATCCGGCGTCTGGCACATCAGCGAAGAAAACGGCATGAATGTGGAGGGAGAGCTAAACCTGAAGATCGATGAATTCGAACTCGCCGGCAGTCGCATGTACTGGTCAGCAAACGCGACTAACCCACTGGAGCCGGCCGGATCTGTTCAGCGTCTCAATTTCAATGGCACCGTTAATGGGAGCCGGTTCGCTGGTACCCTCTATACCCAGTCCGGCAACCTCACCATTATTGGCATCCGACAATAAATGTGTGAATCACACTACAGTGCTCTGCGCTACCGCGTTGCAGGGGGGATTGCGCATATTGTGCTGGACCGGCCTCCCCTAAATCTCATTGATGAGGTCCTGACACGCGAATACCACGACGCACTGCAGCGCGCAGAAGCCAGTACCGACTGCAGGGTCATCATTTTGTCGGGTAGCGGCAGAGGTCTCTCAGGGGGGCTGGACATCAAATTTGTAGAGTCGTTTGGACAGGAGAAAATGGAACAGTTTCTCCGTCTCTTCTACGTCGACACCCTGGCGATTTGCCGGTCTCTTTCCAAACCGCTGATCACTATGGTGCAGGGCTATGCACGGGAAGGAGCCTGCACTTTGGCGTTTGCCGGAGATCTGATCATCGCCTCGGATGATGCTGATTTCGGCTACCCGGCCGTCCCCAATCTAGCGGGCCCTCCCGGTATGCATGTCTGGTTCTTGCAACGTCTGATCGGCAGAATGAAAGCGTCAGAATTGATCTATACCGGCGAGCCGGTCAGCGCTGTCGACGCTTCCAGCATGGGTCTCATTACTAAAACTGTGCCACCCGCTTCCCTGGAAGCAGAGACCCTGAGAGTTGCCACCAGAATTGCCGCGATGTCTCCGCTTGCGATCAAAAGAACTCGTAAGTTGATTTTCGAGATGGAGGACATGGCATTCTCAGAGGTGCCAGATGTCGCACTCAAAGCGCTATCGGAAGCCTTTTCCAGCGAAGACAGCAAAGAAGCGCGGCTTGCGTTTCGGGAGAAGCGCACCCCGAACTGGCGCAACAGATAAACCGCACTGTCATCAATAACAGCCGTCTGCAATTATAAAACGTTCAGGGTAGCCTGAAGACATAAAGGATATTGCCACCCCGCCGTTGACGGATCTCAGGCGTCAGCACCCGGTAGTTGACCCCGCCACCAGCAGCGATTGCCAGATACTGTACCCCGTCAAGCTCATAGGTCATCGGAAATCCCCCTGCGGAGGAGTTCAGAATCTGCTCCCAGAGCACCTCGCCTGAATCTGCATCAAAGGCGCGAAAACGACGGGCATCGTCGGAGACAAAAACCAGGCCGCCGCCGGTGGTCAGCACCGAGCCGGCAACACCTGCGCGCTGCCGATAAGTCCACTTTTCTTCGCCGGTTGCAACATCAATCGCAGAAAACATACCCACCTGTCCGTCGAAATCCTCCGGCGGCAATTTCCTCTGGGTCGCGGAACTGTGATAGCCACCTAGCACAGGATTAACCGGGTTCAGGTAGTAATCCATGCAGACGTTGTTACTGGGTACATACAAGGCGTTCGTATCAGGACTGTAGCCAACCGAATTCCAGTTGATACCGCCGGTGGTGGACGGGCAGACGAAGCGCCGCTGGCGGATTTCGGTAATCTCAAGATTCTCGTTGGTGATGCCTTTGTGATTTTCGATATCCACCCCAACTATGACGTTTTGATAGCTGGTTTCCTTAGCCCACAAAAACTCGCCAGTGGCGGCATCGAGAGTCCAGACGATGCCGGTTTTCCCCGGAACACCGGTAATCAGTTTTCGACTTTCATTAGAAACGATGTTGGGATTCATCCAGTCGACAGAATCCGCATCCGGAATCACCTCTGACTCTACAATGATGCGTTCAAAAGGATGATCCAGATCCCAATTACCCCCGGGGATGTACTGGAAATACCATTCAATTTCACCGGTGTTAGCGTCTAGCGCCAGGGTCGAGTTCGTATACAGGACATCTCCACCGCGGGTATCTCGCTGAATTTCACCCCAGGGAATGGGGACGGCAACTCCTACATAAATCAGATCCAGCTCAGGGTCATAGCTCGACGGCATCCACGCAGAGCCCCCCCGTCGCTCCTCATTGGGCACATCGCCCCAGGTCTCGCCGCCCGGCTCTCCCATTTTTGGCACCGTATTGGTTCGCCAGATCTCTTCTCCGGTCTCAGGTTCGTGTGCAGTAATCCAGCAGCCGGTATTGATGTAATAGCAGCCGGACATACCGACAACCACTTTCCCATCCAGTATTTGCGGGCCGCCTGAATAGTGCTGACCAATTGTCCAGTCACCGATCTGCCGTTCCCAGCTTACCTCTCCCGTCAGGGCACTCAACGCCACCAGATACGCGTCGCCAGTTGCGATGTAAAGCTTGTCGCCATAGAGCGTCGCGTTGCGATTGGCACAAGACAGTGAGGCTGCGTGATCAACCCGCTCACGTCGATATTCCCAGATGGGAGAACCATTCCGGGCATCCACCGCCTCGATGAAGTCGCAGGCCTGTGGCAGGAACATGACTCCGTCTCGCACAAGAGGTGTCGTCTCCTGCATGCCCGGCTCCATGGTCCAGGCCCAAGCCAGCCGGAGGTCGCCCACTGACTCTTTGTTGATCTGATCAAGCGGGCTATAGCCCCAGTGATTCTGGGTACGCCGCCACATTAACCATTCGGTGGGGTCAGGATTTTCAATCTCTTCGTAAGTGACAGGGTTATAGGTTTCCTGCTGCTGCGAATCCTGCGCGTGCATCGCGAACGAGGCCAGCGATGCCAACGCTGTGACCAGGGCGGTTCGGGATAGGTTACAAGGCATGATTATTTCCTTTTTATTATGCGACAGAGCATAAAGTCTCTGGCCGTGAAGGTCCATGCCTATCGCGGGAAGCGCAACAGGGTAAAACCAGGAAAGCGGACAGCACCGTATCGTGCACTGACCCGATCTGTGCGATGATTTCCACACGAACGAACATTTAAAGGAGAGATTTCGGTGTCTCAATCACAGGGTAATTATGTGAAACCGCGACTGTTGGCGATGGTACTGACTTTATGCGGCGTTGGCTTGAGCCTTCAGGGGTGGACACTGGCTTTGCTGGGAGGTTCGCTTTACTACCTGAGTGCGGGTCTGCTCTTGATCGCAGTCGCCGTGCTGTTGTTTCGGGGCAAACCCAAGGGCGCATGGCTGTACGGCGCTTTTCTTGGCATGACCTACCTCTGGGCTCTGTTCGAAGTCGGTCTTGACCCCTGGCAACTAATGCCGCGCGTTGGCCTGTTCACTGTTCTGGGCCTGTGGTTCCTGTTACCCAGAGTCAGACGAGGTTTGATGCAGCGAGAGCCTGATGCATTGTTACAGCTGCCGGCTACCCGCACGGTCGCCGCAGCCCTGGCGATTTTGGTCGTTGCCCTGCTCGCCACCAATAGCGGATATGAGGTTAATGAGCCAACTGCAGCGGGCACCGGATACGCCTTCGATGACACTGGCCAATGGCGACATTATGGGGCAAGCCAGCGTGGCACACGTTTTGCCCCTACCGCGCAGATTGACACCACCAATGTCGGACAGCTGGAGCCTGCATGGACCATCAGAACAGGCGTACCCGGAGAGTTCAAAGGCACACCGATTCAAGTCGATGATGGACTGTATTTGTGTACCGGTCGAAACGTTATCCTGGCGCTCGACCCGGACAGCGGCGAGGAGCGCTGGCGATATGATCCGGAAATCCAGTCTGCGCGAATCGGGTTCTGGGACACCTGCCGTGGCGTAACCTACTATGCCAGCCCGTCAGAGCAAGTGGACAGCAACTGTCCGGAACGAATTATCACGGCCACAACGGACGCGAGGCTGGTTGCGGTGAGCAAGGAAACCGGCGAGACCTGCTCAGATTTCGGCGATCAGGGAGAGATCAATCTGCTTACAGGCATGGGGGAAATCAAGCCCGGTTACTACTTTGTGACCTCTCCCCCCACCGTCGCTAACGACACGCTCGTCTTGGGCGGCTGGGTTCTAGATAACCAGGAAACCGAAGAACCGTCCGGCGTCGTTCGGGGTTTCGATCCGGTGACGGGTGCACTGAAGTGGGCATGGGACATGGGACGGGAGGATCGCATCGGCCTTCCTGTGGAGGGTGAGACCTACACACGGGGGACACCAAACGTCTGGAGCCTGACGAGCACGGATGAAGAGCTGGGTCTTGTTTACGTGCCCACAGGAAATGCAACGCCGGATTATTTTGGCGGTCACCGCAGCGAGGCCATGGAGAAGTACGCCAGTTCAGTTGTGGCACTGGATACTGAAACCGGTCGCGTGCGCTGGCATTTCCAGACCACGCATCATGACATCTGGGACTATGACGTCCCGTCACAACCAACCCTGGCGGACATACCTATAAATGGTGCACTGCGTAAAGTAGTCATCGTACCGACCAAGCGAGCGCAGATTTTTGTCCTGGATCGTGAAACCGGTGAGCCGGTCACCCAGGTTGCGGAACTGCCAACGCCACAAACCGATATTCCGGAGGAATTTACCGCCCCAACTCAGCCTTTTTCGGTCGGCATGCCAAGGTTCGACTACGAACGACTCCGAGAAGCTGATATGTGGGGCATCACGCCTTTCGATCACGCTTCCTGTCGAATTCAGTTCAAGCGTATGCGCTACGAGGGACCCCTGACTCCGCCGACCACCGGTCACGGCTCACTGTATTACCCCGGCGTCGGTGGAGGAATGAACTGGGGCAGCGTGGCTGTGGACGAGGTCAACCACCTGATGGTAGTAAATACTCTGCACAACCCCTCGGTCGTCCGCCTCATTCCAAGGGCCGAAACAGAAGCAGGATACAACTACGGTATTGGTGGCGCCCAGGCAGGAACGCCCTACGCTGTCTATTCGTTCTTCTTCCTGTCGTCAGTCTTCGCTCCCTGTCTCAAACCGCCGTACGGGGAAATCGCCGTGGTCGATCTTGCCAGTCAGGAAGTCCTCTGGCGTCGTCCGCTTGGAACCACCACCGACATGGGGCCATTGGGGATTCCTACCAGATTGCCCTTACCGATGGGCATGTTCTACACCGCGGG
>NZJB01000031.1 GCA_002691885.1 Gammaproteobacteria bacterium | reverse complement strand
GATTGCGGTAGGCGTGGTGGATGTGGAAACTCCTGCGCTCAAAGCGCAGCGTCTTACAGAAGAAGCGTACCAATGTATGGTAAACGAATTTGAGGCTGATACAAATGTTAAGGAACTATTGGATCGCTTTGCAGCAACGGTAGAGAAGGGAAGTATCGTGTCTCTCGACGATGAAGGTTTGGCGTATGACTGACTTAAACGAGCTGATGAAACAGGCCCAAAAAATGCAGGAACAATTCAAACAGGCTCAGGAAGATTTGACCAATCTAGTTGTGGAAGGTCAATCCGGCGCGGGGCTGGTAGTCATTCAGCTTAATGGTCGGTATGACGTGATTTCTGTCAGTATTGATGACTCAGCTTTAACAGAGGGAAAGGAGTTCGTTGAAGATCTAATAGGAGCTGCCTTTAATGATGCGGTTCGGAAACTCGAAGACGAAAAGAAACAGACGATGAGTTCTATGACCGACGGATTCAAATTGCCAGAAGGCTTTAATTTTCGTTTCTAAATATCAGCTTTATTTATGAATAGCAGTCCACTTCTTGATCAGCTTATTGAGGCTTTTCGTTGCCTGCCCGGAGTNGGGCCAAAATCTGCGCAGCGTATGGCCCTGCACCTTCTCGAACGTGAGAGGGAGAGGGGNAGAAAGCTCAGCAAGGCGTTGATAGACGCTATCGAAAACGTTGGTAATTGTCAGCGTTGTCGGACGTTCACCGAGGAAGACTTATGCCGGATATGCGCTAGCAATGCCCGAAAAAAACGACAATATTGTGTCGTCGAATCTCCCGCTGATGTCTTTGCGATTGAGCAGTCCGGTAGTTATCATGGAGTCTACTTTGTGTTGATGGGACATCTGTCGCCTATTGATGGTATTGGGCCGGAGCAGCTTGCTATCCCGAAACTTGTCCAGCAAGTTAAAGACAGCGCGGCAGAGGAGGTCATTATTGCCTGTAACTCTACGGTTGAAGGGGATGCTACGGCCTACTACATTGCCGAACAGCTCAAGAGCTCTGGCGTGCTTGTTTCCAGAATAGCTCACGGCGTCCCGGTCGGTGGGGAGCTGGAATATGTCGATGGTGGGACTTTGTCTCATGCTTTCTCTGGCCGTGTGCCAATCTCCGGTAGCTGAATATGCTCGCGGACAACGGCCAGCGAATAGGGTATATCGAGACACAAGCTGCGTTGGAGGAAGTCTGCCGAGCCTGGCTTACGTTGCCTGTAGTTGCCCTCGACACNGAGTTCATGCGAACCAATACTTTTTATCCTAAGCTTGGTTTACTGCAAGTCGCAGATGGCACTCAGTGCTATTTGATTGACCCATTGAAGATCAGCGACTGGAGCTGTTTTATATCGGTTTTGACAAACCCCGTGTGTGAAATAGTGTTGCACTCCGGGAGTGAAGACCTGACANCACTTTTAGTCGCCTTTGGGCAGTTGCCNAGCACNTTTTTTGACACCCAGATTGCAAGTGCTTACGCCGGCCTTGGATTCTCATTAAGCTATCAAGCGCTGGTTCGGGAGATTACCGGTCGGGAACTGCCAAAAGACCAAACCCGTTCTGATTGGCTCAAGCGTCCTCTATCGGAATCCCAGTTAAAGTATGCTGCCAATGATGTCTGTTATCTGTTGCCGATTTATCGGGAACTGAGCTCACGCTTGGATTTAAGGGGCTATCTCGGATTTCTGAGAGAAGATGCCAAAGTACAGGTAGATTCCACGAAGCTCAGCGAGCAATCGGATTTCTGGGCGTTAACCTACACCACAGTCAGTAACTCCTGGCGATTGAACGACNACGCGCTAGCATGTTTACAGCGGCTTTGCGTNTGGCGTGAAGGACAGGCGCGTAAAAAGAATCTTCCTCGNAGCTGGATTGCCAAAGANGCTGAACTNCTTGCGATNGCGCAACTNGTCCCAGAACACAGAAAGCCCGCTGTCCGAGATNTGGACAATTGTGCTGCAATNGGAAGTGCGCTGGTGAGAAGGCATGGAGACAAGCTGGTTAGGCTGGTCAATTCGCCACCAGATTTTTCTCTAATTGACCGTTCTTTGCTAAGCNCCCCGTTGTCCGCTTCATTGCGNGGCNTGATAAAAGNATTTCGTCAGGCAGTTCAGAATCATGCAGAGCAAATGGATATTTCACCAGAGTTGCTAGCGAGAAAAAANCAACTTGTAGCCGTTGCACAGAANGTGCGGCGAGGCAGCGATTTTGTCTGGCCACCGGAGCTAAGAGGTTGGCGCCGAGACATATTGGCAGCGGACTTTCTTGAAGTGGCCNGCAATCTGAATCTCAAAGGGGTTGCAGNGAATGGGTGACGGGCAAGTAAGGCCGCAATTCTGGGAACTCCCGATCGAGAAGCTGAACTATAAAGAATGGGANTTACTATGTGATCGGTGTGGCCGCTGTTGNCTNAAAAAACTGGCAGTTGAAGATACNCGCGAAATTGNCTGGACACGGATTATTTGTCGATATCATGAGTCTGAAACAGGCTTNTGCGGCTGTTACTCGGAGCGTAGCGAAAAGGTGCCGGATTGTATCGATGTACGAAAACTGACCGCTGAAGATGCGCACTGGATGCCGGCGACCTGTGCCTACCGCCGCAGATTTGAAGGCCAGCCGCTTCCTAAGTGGCACCCACTGCTCACAGGTAGTGAACTCGGCGTGGTTGCTGCGGGGATTACTGTAAGGGATAAGGTGCTGTCAGAGGACTTTGTGCATCCTGACGGTTATCATGAGCACATAATCAGGTGGATTGATGCTTAGGCGGCAAGGCAGAATGTTCCATTGTTTCTGGGTTCAGAGGTCGGCGGTTNATGGTTGCTGAGTCCAACTATTACGGTGTTTGGCTNGTCTATATACTGGCATCTCTCGGGTTTCTCNGCGTTTACTGGCGNTTAACACGCTTCCCTCGCTGGCCGATCCTGAAGCACAGTCTTCGGTGTCTCATGATTGCACTCGTGTTTACGCCTTGGTNNGCGAACTCTGATAAGGGCACACTAGCNCCAGCCCTNATGATAATTGCTCTGGACGCGATTACGAAGGGGCTTGGAGAGGCGTCCGGGGCACTTGCGCCNATGCTCCNGGCCCTTTTGNTCGCTGAGGTGTNTGCGCTTGTGCTGTTTNTCTTGGAAAAAGGGCGAGNCTNAGATAGGACGGCTTAGCGCAATCCNCTGCAAANAGTTTCAAAGACNTTGGCCTGAACACTGCCGTGAGTTCACGAGTGTGTNATCAGGACTTGCTGGCCCTGTCGGAGCAGAAATCGGCTAGGTCGATTGAGGAAAAGGAATGACTCGGCAATTTAATGAGCTGGCTTCTTCTTTATATACCACAGCCTCGGGTTTACAATAAGACAATTATAACCATGGGAAAGAGCATGAACTTTACCGGAACGGACGATTATGTTGCGACTGATGAGCTGCAGCTTGCAGTAAATGCAGCAATTCAGTTACAGAAACCATTGCTGATTAAGGGGGAACCTGGCACAGGCAAAACCATGTTGGCAGAGCAAATTGCCAAGTCACTGGATCTGCCCTTGATTCAGTGGCATATCAAGTCAACAACAAAAGCGCAGCAGGGTTTGTACGAATATGATGCGGTGTCGCGGTTGCGAGACTCTCAGCTCGGTGATGATAAAGTTCAAGACATATCGAATTACATCATTCAGGGTAAAATCTGGCAGGCCTTTGAATCGGGAAAGCAGTCGGTTCTGTTAATTGATGAGATAGACAAGGCAGACATTGAGTTTCCAAATGATCTCCTTTTGGAATTGGACAAGATGGAATTTTTCGTCTATGAAACCAAAGAGGTTGTTAAGGCAACCACCCGTCCGATCATCATTATTACGAGTAACAATGAAAAAGAACTCCCGGATGCGTTTCTCAGGCGATGTTTTTTCCATTACATAGAATTTCCCGACACGGTCACGATGGAGAAAATTGTTGAGGTTCATCATCCGGGGCTCAAAAAAGAATTGGTAAGCCGCGCGATGGATATTTTTTTTGAAATCAGAAAGGTGCCAGGCCTAAAGAAAAAACCCTCAACGTCAGAGCTGATCGACTGGCTTAAACTACTGATGGCTGATGATATCCCTGCAGATATCCTGAAAGATAAAGATGCCAAAAACGCCATACCTCCACTGTACGGGGCATTACTCAAAAATGAGCAGGACGTGCACCTTCTCGAAAAATTGGCATTCATGCATCGGGCAAATCGTTAATGCTAATTAATTTTTTTATGACCCTCAGACAAGAGCGTCTACCAGTTTCATTTACGGAGCTGTTCGCGTTGCTTGAGTGTCTTAAACAAAATATTGCCTTTGGTGATATCGATGAGTTCTATCATGTCGCCAGACTCTGTCTGGTCAAAGATGAAAAACACTTCGACAAGTTTGACAGAGCTTTTTCTAAGTACTTTGAGCAGTTAGATCTGATTGATGATCTGTCGCTTTATCAGATTCCCGAACAGTGGTTAAAAAAACAGTTTGAAAACTCGCTCAGCGACGAAGAAAAGGCGCAGATTGAATCAATGGGCGGGCTAGAGAAACTGCTGGAAGCCTTTCGTAAGCGGATGGAAGAGCAGGAGAAACGGCATCAGGGAGGGAATAAATGGATCGGTACCGGAGGCACTTCCCCTTTTGGCGCGTATGGCTACAACCCTGAAGGTATTCGCATTGGCCAAGACGAAGGCAGAAACAACAGAGCGGTCAAAGTATGGGACAGGCGAAACTACCGCGATCTTGATGATTCGGTTGAGATAGGGACACGCAATATCAAGATGGCTTTGCGGAGGCTGCGTAAGTTCGCAAGAACCGGGGCGGACGAAGAATTAGATATGGATGATACGATTTCTTCTACTGCCCGAAATGCGGGGATGTTGGACATCAAGATGGTTCCGGAGAGGCGGAATTCCGTTAAGGTTCTGCTTTTCTTTGACGTCGGTGGCTCTATGGACCCTCATGTGCGGCTTTGTGAGGAATTGTTTTCTGCCGCAAAAACGGAATTCAAACATTTAAAGTTCTTTTATTTCCACAATTTCCTCTACGACTCCGTTTGGACAAAGAGCCAACGCCGGCATGCCGAGACCACTTCAACATTCGAGCTGATTAACACTTATACCAAGGATTACAAAGTGATCCTTGTCGGCGATGCGACGATGGCGCCTTATGAAATTACCCATGCGGGCGGCAGTATCGAGCACTACAATGAAGAAGCGGGGGCCGTTTGGTTGCAGCGGGTAACGGAAGCTTTCGAGCACTTCGTCTGGCTTAACCCTACGCCGAAGGAGTACTGGCAGCACAGCTATTCGATTGAGATAGTGAAAGAACTGGTTGAGGATCGAATGTTCCCACTGTCAGTAAAGGGGCTCGAAGAAGCGATGGCGCTCTTGACCAAGTGATTAGCTGGTAATCCCGTAGCGGAATATTACAGGCCAGATTATTATGGAACGCCTTCATTGTCATCTTGACCCCGGTCAATTTGCTTCCCTGGATGANCTGCATGCCCATATCACGCNTGAGCGNGGGAGCCTGNGCGCCTGCCGGCATTNAGTTGCTNTCTGAACCCTTTCCTGACGTGAAAAATGAAATGCTGATCGAAGATCTNGAGAAATTGTTACCGGACTGTCAGTCTGGAGACAAGTTCCGATTTCGCAAAAGNTTGGCCGCGCAGCGAAAGAAAANGCCANGCAGCGATCNGGCGAAGGTNCTTAATCAGTTAGCAAGAGAAATTCGGCAGTCAGTCAATGCCTGTCACGTCCGTGATTTGGCGATCCCCCTAGAGATGTGCTATCCGGCAGAGTTGCCGGTAAGTGAAAATGCCTCAAAATTGNTNNAGCTTGTCCGCGATCATCAGGTGTTNATCGTGGCAGGAGATACGGGCTCAGGNAAAACAACTCAATTGCCAAAGATTTGCCTTGAGGCCGGTTTAGGGCGAAGAGGTCTGATAGGGCATACGCAACCCAGGCGTCTNGCTGCTTCGTCCGTGGCAGCCAGAATTGCTGAGGAATTGGGAACCGAGGTGGGGAAGGGTATCGGTTTCCAGGTCAGATTCAGCGAGAAAACCGCGCCGGAGACTTTTCTCAAGGTAATGACTGATGGAATTCTACTGGCGGAAATTCAGCAAGACAGGTTCCTTAATCGATATGAAGCACTGATTATAGATGAAGCACATGAGAGGTCGCTGAATATTGATTTCCTGATGGGTTATCTGAAGGGGCTCCTTCGCCGTCGGCCAGATCTAAAACTTATCGTGACTTCGGCCACGATCGACGTCGAAAAATTTTCTGCTCACTTCGATGATGCCCCCATTATGAGAATATCTGGCAGAACCTTCCCGGTCGAGGTNGAATACGCCCCTCTCNGTAATGACACAGGAAACCTCAATCAACCGGAAACGATGGTCGAGGCAGTTGTCTCAGCGGCAAAAAGAATAAGGGATCGGGATTCGAGTTTGAAACGAAACACCGGCGATGTTCTGGTATTTCTTGCAACAGAAAGAGAGGTTCGAGAGACCGCGCAAGAGTTACGTCGAGCGCGATTTTCGGATACTGAGATTTTACCNCTGTACGCACGGCTCCGGCAGTCGGAACAGGCCCGGATATTCACATCTCACGAGGGGCGCAGGATTGTCCTATCTACAAATGTGGCGGAAACCTCAATTACTGTCCCCGGTATCAACTATGTTATCGACACCGGCCTAGCGCGAATCAGTCGCTACAGTATCCAGAGCAAAATACAAAGACTCCCGATCGAACGCATTTCGAAGGCAAGCGCCAATCAGAGGAAAGGTCGCTGCGGCAGGCTTNCNGAGGGTTTNTGTATCAGACTGTATTCCGAGGCGGATTTTGANAGCCGTCATGATTTTACTGATCCGGAAATCATGCGAACGAATCTCGCATCGGTNATTCTGANGATGCTTTCTTTNAAAATAGGAGACATAACGAAGTTTCCTTTCCTGGAAGCGCCAGAATCGAGAGCCGTCACCGATGGCTTCAAATTATTGGAAGAATTAAATGCTATTGATGGAAAGAAGCGACTCACACAAGCGGGCCGGCAAATGGCCAGTCTTCCGGTAGACCCAAAGCTGGCCCGNATGCTTGTGGTTGCGNATGCACAGGGCTGCCTCAATGAAATGTTGATTATTGTGAGTGCTCTGAGTATTCAGGATCCNAGGGAACAGGGTACTGGAAGNAAAGACCAGNCAGAAGATGCNCANCGCGAGTTTCTGCATCCGGATTCCGATTTTCTCAGTTTCAAAAATCTCTGGGACTCTTATGAGANAANNCGGCAGAGCGCCACCCAGGCGAAGCTGAGAAAGTATTGTAAGACCTACCATCTGTCCTATATGCGTATGCGGGAATGGCGGGAGGTTCACCGACAATTGCTGGTGACTTGTCAGCAACTAAAATTTCATATTAACCGGGAGCCGGCGCAATATTCAGCGGTGCATAAGGCAATTCTCAATGGGGCAATCAGCCAGATCGCCTGCCATCAAGAAGGAAAAGCCTATCTTGGGGTTCGGAATAAAAGATTTCTGCTGCTAAAGAGTTCTGTCTTGGCGGGGAAACGCCCGCGTTGGATCGTGACTTCGGGATTGATTGAGACCTCTCAGGCTTTCGCCAGCGTCGCCGCAAAAATCGAACCTGAATGGGTTGAAGAGGCGGCACTGCACCTAGTAAAAAGCGAAACCTATGAGCCGCATTGGAGCAAAAANCACCAACAAGTTATTGCGCACGAAAAAATCAGCCTATTAGGGCTCACGCTAATCGAAAAGAGGGCGGTTTCCTGTAAAAAGCTAGATTCAGATCTTGCGAGGGAGCTGTTTATCAAACAGGCGCTGCTGCCTGATGAGGTGGTTCTGAATTCGCCATTGCTTGATCGTAATCGACGCTTTCTCAGGCNGTTGGAAAAAGAAGAGGAAAAATTGCGTAGGCCTGAGTTGCTGTTAAGTGAAAGAGATATCTATCGGTTTTACGAAAAGACGCTGCCAGATCATGTGGCCTCTACCGCAGATCTGGCACATTGGTTAAAAACCGCCTCAGCGCAAGAGGTGAGTAAACTCGAAATGACTCGGGCTTCACTTGTTGAGTCTGATAACGCTCATCTGGACGAATCCTTCTTTCCTGATCAGGCGGCAATCCACAAAAATAAATTTAAACTCAACTACCAATTTCAACCGGGCCACGACCGGGATGGAGCGACACTGGAAGTTCCGCTTGCGGTACTAACCCAATTGCAGCAGTCTGATCTGGATTGGGCAGTACCNGGTATTCTGCGAGATCGATCGATAGCGCTTTTGAAGACCCTTCCAAAATCATTAAGAAAGCAGCTTATCCCTATCAGTGGGTTTGTCGATAGCATACTGCCCCAGATGGCCGCCGGCGACGGAGATTTTATCTCCGCGCTTTGCATGCAGATACGACGNGCAAAAGGGATTTCTCTGAGCGCAAAGGATTTTGATGAAAATCGCCTGCCCGCGCATTTGAGACTAAAAATCAAAGTCCTTGGCAGCAAAGGCAACGAGCTTGGCTATGCGACAGATTTAAAGGCGCTCCAAGCAGAGCACGCTCAGAAGAGTGATTCAGCCAAAGTGAATTGCAGTGGTTTATTCGGACATGAATTAGAGTGCACCGGAATGCGGGATTGGGAATGCGGTGACCTCCCGGAATCGGTTAGCTTGGGTGAAGAACTGGTATTGGTTCGATATCCGGCGCTGGTAGATGAGCAAACGAGTGTGGGGGTTCGATTATTCACAGAAGCAGACCGTGCCAGGGCGTCTCATCATAGAGGCCTATTACGCCTCTATATGCTGAAAAACGCACAATTAAAGAAAACAGCAAAAAAGCAGCTCGAAAGCTTTCAGCAAAGAAACGTTCTTAAATTCCCGCCTGGAATGTCGAGTCTACCGACAGAAGCGATAGAAGCCAGTTACGCGAAAGCCTTTGCTGTACGTGAAAAATCTATTCGTAGTCGCGCGGCTTTCATCGCTCAATACGAAGATTGTCGTGGAGAATTAATTACATGGGTTAACCGCCTGGAAGTCCTACTGGAGAAGATTTTAGATGGCCGCCTGTCTGTTCAGAGGCAACTGAGCCAACTTCGAACCGGCCGGAAACACTATGCGTCCGATGACGTTGAGGCGCAACTGCAAGAGCTTTTGCGGGCGGGTTTTGTCGTTGAGACGGACTGGGAGTGGCTTGAACAGTATCCCCGGTATATGCAGGCTATNTTAAAAAGGCTGGAGTCCGCACCCCATTTCGGGGCGAAGGATCAAGAACTGACCACAAAAATTCAATCTTACTGGCGGAGATATGAGGCTGAAATTGATCGAAAGCGCACAGAGAAGCGGCCGGAAGTTGACTTATTACGCTGGATGATCGAAGAATATCGAGTTTCCAGTTTTGCGCAATTTCTGGGTACGAAGCTCCCGGTGTCAGATAAGCGCTTAGAGAAATTGATTAAATCGATTAGTGGCTGATCTGCCCAGTTTCCAGAAGGGGTCGCTGTCGGCTCAATTCAGTTGAGGCTCTTGTCTTACGATACCCCCGACTCACAAGAAAAACTTATGACTAAATTCGAGAATACTGATTGAACTTTACAGAAATAGGAGACTGGCCCATCAATTCTGTACTTCGCATCTGCTTCTCGCCAATCTCAATTCTCTCTCGCTATGATTTTTGCTTTAATGAAGTCCGTGTGGGAGATATAAATTAAATCAGACACTTTCCTAATCAGGTGTTCCTCGTACTTATCAATTTGCTCATCTGAGAAGGCTATCTGCCACATGTCCTGCACCAGCTGGAATTTTTGGGAGTAGCTGTACTCATCGTTTATGAGACGGGTAAAGTGGTAAAGCGAAGTTGCCTGATCTGCCTCTTCTTGCGCCAGGCGCATCAGTTCCTTTATGTCTGCTTCCTTAATCTGCAAACTGGTTCGCAGAAGAGATACGAGTTCAGATTTTTCCCTGTCATCAAGTTCGTGATCTGCTTTCATGACCTCAATGAAAAGGGCAGCGCAGGCAAGTTGGCTCTTTGACGCGACCTGATTTTCACATGGCGCGGGGTTAGCTAGCTTCTCGTCAAAAAATGCCTTAATCGCACTCAGCATGTGTTTTTCCTTTGCTTGTGATGAGCCTGCGGGCTCGGTTTAATCCACCAGGTCCAGAGCGTCTATTATGACATCAATGCCCGCGTCGGGTAGATGGCTATTCTGACTCAAATGCCTTCGGAATTGTTTACCTCCCGGTTGGCCCTTATAAAGCCCAAGAAGATGCCGGCTCATGTGTTTCAGCGGCGTCCCTTCGGCAAGCTCCCGCTCAACATAGGGCAGATAGTTCATTAGGTAGTCCCTGCGCCTTCGTATCGGGGTATCCGTTTCGTAAAAAAGGGGGTCGACTTGTTGGAGGATGTAGGGGTTCTGATAGGCTTCGCGGCCCAGCATCACACCATCAACCGTCTCCATGAGATCTTGCGCTTGCGTTAGGTTCGTGATGCCGCCATTGATGACAATAGTGAGCTCCGGAAAGGTTTCTTTGACGGCAAAAACTCTCTCATATCGCAAAGGAGGGATCTCGCGATTTTCTTTTGGGCTCAATCCGGACAAGACGGCAATTCGGGCGTGGATGATAAACACCTTACAGCCGGCTTTAGCGACCGTTTCCACGAACTGAAGCAGATCGGACAGTGATTCTCGGTTATCGATACCAATTCGAGATTTCACTGTTACTGGACAGCCCACCTCGGCCTGCATTCTGGCGACGCAGCGAGCGACTAGTTCTGGTCTAGCCATCAGACAGGCCCCGAAAGCGCCAGATTGGACACGATCGCTGGGGCACCCAACGTTAAGATTGATTTCATCGAAGCCCGCAGTCTGGCCCAGCTTCGCCGCTTCGGCGAGTTCATCCGGGTCACTGCCTCCGAGCTGAAGGGCCACGGGATGCTCGCAAGGATCATGTTGGAGCAGGTAGTTCGCATCACCGTACTTCAGGGCGGCGCTGGTTACCATCTCGGTATACAGTAAGGCGTTTCTGCTAAACTGCCTCAGAAAGACCCGATCATGACGATCCGTCCAGTCCATCATTGGTGCGACGCAAAATGTGTGCCTATGCACGGTGGTAGTCTCTGAATATCGAGGGGTGCTCTTGATATCCGATGCCGTCTGATTAGTCAAGAAATCGCGCAGTGCCTTAGGCTTTGCGCTTCAATGGCGTATAATTCCGAGCCTGACTGGCAGCGCCANTTCCGAAGAGTTCATAAAGCCTCGATTAATTATGTCAACCGTGAAAACCCGCATCGCTCCTTCTCCCACCGGTGACCCGCATGTTGGAACGGCCTACATTGCGCTGTTTAACCGGTGCTTTGCGCAGCAGCATGGCGGTAAATTTCTGTTGCGTATCGAAGATACAGATCAACAACGTAGTACGCCAAAATCTGAGCAGGAAATCCTTGATGCGCTCACCTGGCTTGGCCTGACCTGGGATGAGGGTGTGGGCGTAGGAGGGGATCATGGACCNTACCGCCAGAGTGAGCGCGCTGACATCTACCGCGAGTATGTAGAGATCTTGTTGGAAAGGGGATATGCCTTTCCCTGTTTCTGTTCAGCTCAGAGACTTGACGAGGTACGTCAGGCGCAAATGGCTGCCAAACAGACGCCGGGATATGATGGGCACTGCTGTTCTCTGGATCATTCGGAACGGCAAAGTAGGATNCAGAGCGGTGAGCCGCATGTCATTCGCATGGTAGTCCCGGAGCAGGGCGAGTGCCACTTCACNGACCTATTGAGGGGNGAAGTCACAATCCAGTGGGGNCAGGTAGACATGCAGGTGCTGATGAAGTCTGATGGTCTTCCAACCTACCATTTTGCTAACGTGGTGGATGATCATCTGATGGGGATAACTCACGTTATCCGAGGTGAAGAGTGGATTAATTCGGTGCCGAAGCATGTCCTGTTGTATCAGTATTTCGGCTGGGATGCGCCGGAGTTTTGNCACATGCCGCTTCTGAGAAATCCGGATAAAAGCAAGCTAAGCAAACGAAAGAATCCGACCAGTGTCAATTATTATCGTGATATGGGCTATTTGCCGGAAGCAATGNTGAATTATCTGGGTCTCATGGGGTGGTCAATGCCCGGTGGCGAGGAGAAGTTTTCCTTGACTGACATGACGTCAGCATTCGACATTATGCGCGTATCGCTTGGCGGGCCGATTTTTGATGTGGAAAAATTGGACTGGCTCAATGGGAGATATCTGCGGGAAGATCTTAGTGATGAAGAATTTGCGTCACGCTNCCTGCAATGGGCCAATAAGGAAGACCGGTTNNGCAGAATAGCGCCCNTGGTTCAGCCGCGTGTTGAAAAGTTNAGCGATGTAATTGGCCTGAGTGCCCAGTTTCTGGACGGCATTGTGACCATCGATGCGGCGNGGTTNGAGCACAAGAATCTGAGCGCTGAACAGANTATCAAGATACTTCAATTCAGTNTGTGGCGATTGGAAGGACTNGAAACTTGGAGCCGGGAACTCATCGAAAGCACTNTGCTTGATCTTGCGGAGCAGATGGATTTAAAGGTTCGTGATTTTCTGTTTCCCGTGTTTATCAGCATCAGTGGCAGTGCCGTTTCCACTTCGGTTATGGATAGTCTTTCAATCCTTGGACTTGATCTCTCTCGCGCACGTGTTCGGCATGCTCTTGCAATACTCGGCGGGGTGTCTAAAAAACTGTCAAAAACTTTGGAGAAAGAATATCGGGCCCTCAAAAAACAGGCAGCGGAGTTATAGGGGCTTAATTGACAGCTTGGCGAGCTGTGCTTAAAATGCGCGGCNTCCGTCGATGGGCGGNTGTGGGGCCTTAGCTCAGCTGGGAGAGCGCAACACTGGCAGTGTTGAGGTCACCGGTTCGATCCCGGTAGGCTCCACCATTATCTGCTCACCTTGCCATGCCAAGGCTGAAAAATCCTGAACNGAANCTTCGCTGCCCCGGTNTTTCCNTGNNTCTGTGCCGCGCGNCTTTCAGCCCCGCCGACCCCTNACCAGATGTTTTGCGTATTTCCNCGGTTAATCGGAGACNACCGGCTGGACCGCGGNCTGTGGGGCACGCACAGCGTCGGTCTATGAAGAGGNCGGNTACTATCGNGAATCGGGATAGTCTCTTTGGGTATACCCCTGATAGAGTTGCCGGGGTCGGCCGATNCGGTAGTTTTCGCTGAGCATCTCATGCCAGTGGGCGATCCATCCTGGCGTTCGACCAGTGGCGAACATCACGGTAAACAGGCTCGTTGGGATGCCGATTGCCTTCAAAATAATGCCAGAATAAAAATCCACATTCGGGAACAGCTTGCGCTCGATGAAGTAGTCATCCTCAAGGGCTATCCTTTCCAGCTTCTTTGCTATTCTCAGTAGAGGNTCATTTTCGCTGCCTAGTTCCTCGAGAACCTTGTCGCAGATACCTCGGATCACCGTGGCCCTGGGGTCGTAGTTTTTGTAGACGCGATGTCCGAATCCCATGAGTCTGAAAGGGTCGTCCTTGTCTTTGGCTCGGGCAATAAATTCTTCTATTCTGGATTCGTCCCCTATTTGGTTCAGCATGTCTAGTACGGCTTCATTNGCGCCGCCGTGAGCTGGCCCCCAGAGCGCTGCAATTCCAGAGGCGATACAGGCATATGGATTGGCACCTGTNGATCCGGCGAGTCGCACGGTTGAAGTCGACGCGTTCTGTTCGTGATCCGCATGGAGCAGGAAGAGAGTATCCACGGCTTTGGCAAGCACTGGGCTAACCTTCGGTGGCTCGCAGGGGGTTCCGAACATCATGTGGAGGAAATTTTCNGCGAANCCCATATTATTCTGCGGATACATAAAAGGCTGACCAATCCCGTGTTTGTAGCACATCGCTGCCAGAGTGGGCATCTTGGCNATCACGCGGTGCGCTGCTTTGATCCGATGTTCAGGATTGTCGTTGTCCAGGTCGTCATGATAGAACGCGGAGAGGGCGCCAACGACTCCGCACAGCATTGCCATGGGGTGAGCGGTGCGAGGAAATCCTTGAAAGAACTGATGGATTGCTTCGTCGACCATGGTGTGATACCGAATNGAGTTGACGAATTGGTTGTGTTCAGCCTGATCGGGCAGTTCGCCGTGCAGCAGAAGATAGCAAGTCTCCAGGAAGTTCGATTTTTCTGCCAGTTGCTCGATAGGATAGCCGCGGTGGAGAAGTACGCCTTCCGCCCCATCGATATAAGTGATTTTGGACTCACAAGAGGCTGTGGAAACAAATCCGGGATCGTAGGTGAAAACGCCTTTACTGACGAGTCCTCTGACATCAACGACATCAGGTCCAGTACTGCCTGAATAAACGGGGAGGTCAATAGCGTCTGAGTTCCCGTNGATTTTAAGCTGGGCCTCTATTTCGGTCATTCCTTGCTCCTACTCAATGGTAATTTCCGATTCAGGAAAGTTTCTTATAACTTCTTTTTAAGCAGCGCCTTATCAGACTTAATTAATGAATGAAGTTATTTCAGATAAGGCAGAAATCGGGCGTGAAAGCATAGGGAGTAAGCTATACGCTTGTCAAATCTATGTAGTCGGTGGGTTCCCAGTTATTTGCCACAGTCACGAAGAGCNTATGGTACTGAGTGNATCGCTATATCGCGTTGATTTGCGGCGAGTCATTGACGGTTTTTGCGCAATTTGACAAACCATTGTCATAATCGTAGGTCCAACCATTGCATTTATTGTATTGGAAAGGGCTTGCTAATATAATTAGCNNAGTTTCAAGTAGTTAATTTGTAAAAAGATTTCCTTCGGCTGGCGCTTTCTACTCCCGGCGCCAACCGCGATAACAAAAACAACCCTAACTCCACGGTATTTTATCAAGTGAAAGACACACGGCCAGTCAACCTCGATCTGACGACAGTCAAATTCCCGCTGCCCGCGATAATCTCGATTCTGCACCGGATTTCCGGTGTTGGACTGTTTCTCGGCATTGGCATAATACTCTACTTTTTACAGCTTTCGCTTGAATCAGAAGCTGGATTCGAACGGGTGCTCGAGTTGCTTCGCGCGACCCCGGTCAAGATCATGATCTGGTTAATTCTGGCGGGCTTGCTGTATCACTTGATCGCTGGAATAAAACATTTGCTGATGGACTGGGGCCTCGGTGAAAGNCGAGAAGGGGCTCTTCGAGGCGCGCAGATCACACTGGTACTGGCCCTTGTTGCAGCAGTCTTGTCTTGGGGGATGGTATGGTAACTAATGTCACAAGTTTTAGCAGGTCCGGCTTATCTGACTGGATTATACAGCGCTTTAGTGCAGTTATCCTGGCAGCCTATACCGTGTTCATACTTGCTGTNCTGGTTTCCATGCCTGAGCTGAATTACGAGAGCTGGCGGGAGGTTTTCAGCAAAAATTCTGTGCGCCTGTTCAGCGTCATCTCCTTGCTTGCGCTATGCGGTCACACATGGGTCGGGATGTGGACAGTGGGAACCGATTACCTGACCGGCAGGCAATTAGGTGGCAAAGGNACCTTCATAAGACTCATTTATCAGTCATTCTGCGTTCTGCTCATTGCGGTATATCTGCTTTGGGGCATTCAGATANTTTGGGGTAGTTAGATGTNGGGTTATCGAAGTATATCATTTGACGCAGTGATCGTTGGCGGTGGCGGCGCTGGCATGCGTTCTGCGCTGCAACTGGCGCAGTCTGGATACAAAACTGCTGTGATTTCCAAGGTATTCCCAACGCGATCGCACACTGTGTCTGCGCAAGGNGGTATCACCTGCGCGATCGCCAGTGCAGATCCGGGCGATGATTGGCGCTGGCACATGTATGACACCGTGAAAGGGTCAGACTACATCGGTGATCAAGACGCCATCGAATATATGTGCAGCGAGGGCCCGCAGACTGTTTTTGAGCTCGAGCATATGGGTCTNCCGTTCTCGCGTACTGACANTGGTCGAATTTATCAGCGCCCTTTCGGCGGCCAGTCNAAAGACTTCGGTAAAGGGGGGCAAGCTGCGCGTACTTGTGCAGCAGCCGACCGCACAGGCCACGCTCTTTTGCACACGCTTTATCAGGGCAACGTAAAAAACAACACTGTCTTCTTTAACGAATGGTATGCCACTGACTTGGTTAAGAATCAGGATGGGGCGNTAGTCGGNGTCATGGCGATCTGCATCGAAAATGGTGAGACTGTGTTTATNCAATCNAAAGCCACGGTTTTTGCAACAGGTGGTGCGGGCCGGATCTATGCGTCAACAACCAATGCCCTGATCAATACCGGTGACGGAGTCGGCATGGCTATGCGCGCGGGTTATCCCATGCAGGACATGGAAATGTGGCAGTTCCACCCAACCGGGATNTATGGCGCTGGGACTCTAGTTACTGAGGGTTGTCGGGGTGAAGGGGGCTACCTGATCAACAAAGATGGCGAGCGGTTTATGGAGCGCTATGCGCCAAACGCCAAGGATCTTGCTGGACGAGACGTTGTCGCCCGATCGATGGTGTTGGAAATACTAGAAGGGCGAGGCTGTGGTGAGCATGGAGATCATGTCAAACTCAAGCTCGATCATCTCGGTGAGGAAGTGCTAAATGCGAAATTGCCCGGTATTCTAGAGCTGTCTNGAACNTTTGCTCANGTGGATCCGGTAAAGGAGCCCATTCCAGTNGTGCCGACCTGTCACTACATGATGGGCGGTATTCCGACCAATGTTCACGGTCAGGCTCTCACCCAGACAGACGATGGCAAGGATGAAATTATAGCGGGACTTTTTGCTGTCGGAGAAGCTGCTTGTGTTTCCGTGCATGGAGCTAACCGTCTGGGCGGAAATAGCCTTCTGGACCTCGTGGTCTTTGGTCGTTCTGCGGGCAAGCACATTGAAGAGATGCTGTCGCAAGGCGTTGAACAGCGCCAGGTCGCCCAGANCGATATTGATGAGGCTTCTCAGCGTCTCGTGAAGCTTAATGAGTCGACTTCCGGTGAGAGCATTCCGGCGCTGCGGGCCGAGTTGCAGCAGGTGATGCAGAACCATTTTGGCGTCTTCCGCAGTGGCGACTTTATGAAAGAAGGCGTGCAAAAGTTGGAAGTGCTGAGAGAGCGTCTCAACAATATTTATTTGGAAGATAAAAGCGCAACATTCAATACGGCGCGCATCGAAGCGCTTGAGCTGCAGAATCTTTTCGAGGTTGCCGAGGCAACTGCTATTTCCGCTGAGGGAAGGACTGAGAGTCGCGGAGCGCATGCCCGTGAAGATTTCCGTGAGCGTGATGATGAAAATTGGCTGTGTCATTCGATGTATTTTCCCCAAGACAAGCGGATCGGCAAGCGCGATGTGAATTTCACCCCGCGTACGGTCGAAACGTTTCAGCCTAAAGTTCGAACCTATTAGTCAGCTGCGACACGTNGTNAGTAAACTGCCGTGTAATTTGAAAAGAGAGTAATTGATACCGTGTTAGTAAGCATCTACCGATATAACCCCGAAGTTGATACCAAACCCAGTATGCAACAGTANGAAGTGGATCTGCCCGAAGGTAAGGATCTCATGGTTCTCGACGTGCTCGCGCTAGTCAAGGAGCAAGATGCTTCTGTGGCATACCGCCGTTCCTGTAGAGAAGGCGTGTGCGGTTCAGACGGAATGAATATTAACGGCACCAACGGACTTGCCTGTATTACGCCTCTGTCGGCTGTTGGTGGTCCCGCAAACAAACTGGTTCTTCGTCCGCTGCCGGGCTTGCCCGTCATCCGTGACCTGGTGGTCGATATGGCGATCTTTTATCAGCAATTTGAAAAGGTTCAGCCCTATCTGATCAACGATGCACCTGCGCCTGCCATAGAACGCTTGCAAACTCCTGAAGACAGAGCGAAGCTGGATGGCCTGTACGAATGCATTCTGTGCGCATGCTGCAGCACCAATTGTCCTTCATTTTGGTGGAACCCGGACAAATTTGTTGGNCCTGCCGGNCTTCTTCAGGCATATCGTTTCCTGGCAGATAGTNGAGATACAGCGACCGAAGAGCGACTTTCTGNTTTGGATGATCCGTTCAGTGTTTTTCGCTGCAGAGGGATCATGAACTGTGTGGCAGTGTGTCCNAAAGGGCTTAACCCCACACGAGCTATCGGGCATATCAGGAGTATGCTGATTTCCCAGGGTACCTGAGTNTGCGGTTGGNGGAACTGATGCCCGAGGCATCAGACGGAGCCGGTTAGCGCTCGTTTTAGGANAACAGTGATGCACGAGAACATCATGGAATTAATGTGGAGCACGGGTCATCTGTCCGGCTCCAACGCCGAGTACGTCGAAGAACTGTACGAAGACTACCTGTCGGATCCAGAATCCGTGCCCGAGCAGTGGTGCACGTTCTTTGATTCCCTTGCCTCCGCCGTCATGGAAAACGCGAACCTTGATGTTTCTCACGCGAGCATTCGGCGAGACTTTAAAGCGCTCAGTAAAGTCAGTCGGTATGCGCCGGTTCTCAGCAATGAAGCGGTCGTCAATTCGGATCACGAAAGCAAACAGGTTCACGTTCTNCAATTAATCAGTTCCTACCGGGTCAGAGGACATCAAAAGGCGAAACTGGACCCGCTTGGCATCATGCACCGTGAGAGGGTGCCTGATCTTGAGCTCGAGTTCCACGATCTCTCGCCGGTCGATTTTTCCACCGTTTTCCAGACTGGATCTCTGTTTGTCAGCAAGCAGAAGGCAGCTTTGAGAGAGCTGGTGGATACGCTGGAGCGGATTTACTGCGGTTCAGTAGGCTATGAGTTCATGCATATCGTCAATCTTGAAGAAAAGCAGTGGATCCAGCAAAGAATTGAGAGCAATGACGGCTATCCGACGTTTGAAAACGAAGTTAAACGGCATCTTCTTGAGCGTCTGACAGCAGCAGAAGGCCTTGAAAAGCATCTTGATTCCAAGTACCCGGGCACTAAGCGTTTCGGCCTGGAGGGCGGTGAGAGCCTGATTCCTGCTCTGGATGAGCTGGTCCAGCGGTCGGGAAAATACGGTGCGAAGGAGATCGTGCTGGGCATGGCCCATCGTGGTCGTTTGAATGTGTTGGTGAATATCCTNGGGAAGAATCCAGCGGATCTNTTTGATGAATTTGAGGGTCGAGCTGTATATCAGAGCTCAGGTGATGTGAAATATCATCAGGGCATTTCGTCGAATATTATGACGNCGGGTGGCGAGCTCCACATGGCGATGGCATTCAACCCTTCCCATCTCGAAATTGTGGCACCTGTTGTAGAAGGCTCAGTAAGAGCCCGACAGTCCAGAAGAAATGACAACTCCGGTGATCTGGTGGTTCCCGTAATCTGTCATGGAGATGCTGCGTTCGCTGGACAGGGTGTGGTAATGGAAACTTTCCAGATGTCCAATACACGCGCCTATTCCACCGGCGGTACGGTGCACATCATTGTGAATAATCAGGTCGGGTTTACGACCAGTCGTCAGGATGATGCACGCTCGACAGAGTACGCCACCGATGTAGCGAAAATGGTTCAGTCTCCGATATTCCACGTCAATGCAGATGATCCNGAGGCTGTCCTGTTNGTTACGCAGTTGGCGCTGGATTTTCGTTACACCTTCAAAAAAGATGTGGTGATAGATTTGGTGTGCTANCGGAGGCGGGGGCACAATGAAACAGACGAACCTTCTGGTACGCAGCCANTAATGTATGCGGCGATCAANNGGCACCNNTCAACTCGGGCCTTGTATGCAGAAAGTCTTATCGCTCAGGGAATACTCTCTGAAAGCGAAGCAAACGCACTGAGCGCGAATTTCCGAAAAGAGCTCGATACCGGACAGCACGTCGTNAAGAGTCTTGTCAAAGAGCCTTCTGTTGAGCTCTTTGTCGACTGGAGCCCTTACCTTGGACATGACTGGAGCCCATACTTCAACACCTCAATACCACTAGCGCAATTGAGCGCACTGGCGAAGAAGTTGGTTGAGCTTCCTTCCGGTTTCACGCTACAGAGGCAAGTCCAAAAGGTTTACCAAGATCGCTCGGCGATGGCAGCCGGAGATGCGAGCGTGGATTGGGGTTTTGCTGAAACTCTGGCTTATGCGAGTATCCTGACTAGTGGNAATAAAGTGAGGATCACAGGACAAGATGTGCGTCGAGGCACGTTTTCGCACAGGCATGCAGTTTTACANGATAACAAAACTGGGGATGCTTACGTTCCGCTCGAAGAGATAGCGAAAGGCCAGAGCAACTTCTCNATCTACGATTCCTTGCTGTCTGAAGAGGCGGTGCTGGCGTTTGAATATGGGTATTCAACCACTACTCCGAATGCGTTGGTAATCTGGGAGGCGCAGTTCGGAGACTTTGCGAATTCGGCACAGGTTGTCATCGATCAGTTTATTACCAGCGGGGAGCAGAAATGGAACAGGCTATGCGGTTTGACCCTGTTGTTGCCGCATGGATACGAAGGACAGGGACCGGAACACAGTTCGGCGCGCCTTGAGCGCTTTTTGCAGCTGTCTGCGGAACACAATATTCAAGTATGCCTTCCTACGACAGCGTCACAGGTCTTTCACATGCTGCGCAAGCAAGTTCTGTGTCCGCTTCGNAAACCTCTCGTTGTCATGTCTCCCAAGAGCCTACTGCGGCACAAAGAGACCGTTTGTACCCTGGAAGAGCTTGCTGAGGGTAGCTTTCAGGTTGTCATTAATGAAACCGATGAACTCGACAAAGAAAGCGTCAGAAAGTTGATCTTCTGCAGTGGCAAGGTTTACTACGATTTGAGGAGCGAGCGGCGAAAGCGAGGAATCAAGGATATTGCAATAATCCGCTTGGAGCAGTTGTATCCCTTCCCGCATGAAGATTTCGAGAGCTGTCTCTTGGAATACAAGAACATCAAAGAAATAACCTGGTGTCAGGAAGAGCCGATGAATCAGGGCGCCTGGTATTCCAGCCAGCACCACTTGAGGCGAGCGATTCATCGCTCATTTCCTAAAATTTGGCTTGATTATGCAGGGCGAGAAGCTTCTGCTGCCGCTGCGGCAGGCTATCCGGCTCTGCATTTGAGCCAGCAAGAACAGTTTATCAATGACGCCCTAAGCTAGAGTGCTGGCATATGAAATTTGTGTAATGGGCCTGTAGCCCTTCAGTTAGGAACTATCATGACANCCGAGATAAAAGCCCCGCAGCTGCCAGAATCAGTACCAGACGGCACTATCGCAACGTGGTACAAAAATGTTGGCGAGAAGGTTTCACGGGANGATCTGCTTGTGGATATCGAGACAGACAAGGTCGTAATTGAAGTCGTTGCGCCAGATGATGGAGTNCTTGCGGATATTCTTAAAGTNTCTGGTGAGACAATCACTAGTAACGAAGCTATCGCCAAATTTGAGGTCGGAACAGAAGGTGCAGACAGCGCCAGCGCTCCCGCGCAGGTNGATACTGGCTCGAATGAAATTGTGANCGCTCCGAAGGGTGTTGAAAGTGCTCCACTCTCTCCGGCGGCACGAAAACTCCTCGATGAAAATAACCTGGCGGTACATGAAATTTCCGGGACCGGGAAAGACGGTCGCATTACAAAGGAAGACGTTCTGAATCACATTTCTGCTCAGAGTTCGCCGGCTGTCAAGCCAATTGAAACCGAGCCAGCGCAACAGGTTTCAATCAGCTCGGAAGGTNGGGTCGAAGAACGCGTCCCTATGAGCAGGCTGCGGGCGAGGGTGGCCGAACGCTTGCTGACGGCAACCCAAACTACGGCGATGCTCACCACTTTNAATGAAGTGAATATGCAGCCAGTGATGGATATTNGGGAAAGNTATAAAGACGAGTTCGAGAAAGCTCATGACGGGGTGCGGCTCGGATTTATGTCTTTTTTCGTGCGAGCTTCCATTGAAGCTCTGAAACGTTTCCCTGCGGTCAACGCCTCTATTGACGGTAACGATGTTGTTTACCATGGTTATCAGGATATTGGCGTCGCCGTGTCTTCTCCTCGGGGTCTTGTGGTTCCCGTGTTGCGGAATGCTGACAATATGGGTCTCGCTGGGATCGAAAAAGAGATACGAAGCTTTGGTGAGAAGGCGAGAGACGGTAAGTTAGCCATAGAAGAAATGACAGGTGGTACCTTTACAATTTCCAATGGTGGAGTGTTCGGATCGCTGTTATCTACTCCGATTTTAAATCCGCCCCAAACTGCGATTCTGGGAATGCATAAAATCCAGGATAGGCCGATGGCTGTGAGCGGGGAGGTCAGGGTGGTGCCGATGATGTATCTTGCGCTGTCGTATGACCACCGCATGATCGATGGAAAAGAAGCGGTCCAGTTTCTGGTAACCGTGAAGGATCTACTCGAAGATCCTACCAGACTTATTTTGGAAATTTGATTGGCAGGGNAGCAGGAAAAATTATGACCAAAGAATATGATGTGGTTGTCATTGGCTCTGGACCTGCAGGCTATCATGCAGCTATCCGGTGCGGGCAGCTCGGATTCAGTACAGCGTGTATCGAAAAGTGGCAAAACAAGGATAAGAAAACTGTATTTGGCGGGACTTGCCTTAACGTTGGNTGCATTCCTTCAAAAGCCCTGNTGGACACCTCTCACAAATACATAGAAGCGCGGCAGGATTTTGAGGCGCACGGGATTAAAGTTCCTGCAGTAAAAATTGATGTGCCGGCGATGCTTGACCGGAAAGATCAGGTGGTCAAGCAACTGACATCAGGTGTTGCCGGCTTGCTTTCAGGCAACAAGGTCGACACCTATAGCGGCGCAGGTAAGGTGACCTCACCGNAGACAATTGAAGTGAGTGGTCCTGAGGGTAAAACGCTGGAACTGAAAGCNAAGCANATCATCATTGCTGCTGGATCGGTCCCCATTGAGATTCCNCCAGCACCAATCGACCAGAACACGATCGTTGACAGTACCGGCGCTCTGGAGTTTCAGGAAGTGCCAAAGAGACTCGGCGTGATTGGCGCCGGGGTTATTGGTCTGGAGCTTGGTAGTGTGTGGGCCCGCCTCGGCGCTGACGTGGTGGTTCTTGAGGCGATGGAGGATTTTCTGCCGGCAGTCGATCGTCAAATTGCCAAAGAAGCGGCCAAGATTTTCACCAAGCAGGGCCTCCAGATCAAGATGGGCGCCCGNGTTACGGCTAGCAAGCTCAGCGGGGGGAAAGCCAAAAAATCGGTAACTGTTGAATATATAGATAGTGGTGGGAAGCAAAATGCAACTTTCGACAAGCTGATCGTTGCTGTCGGAAGAAAACCTTACACACAAGATCTTTTTGAATCTTCNCTTGGTATCGAACTCGACGAGCGCGGATTCATTCGGGTCGACGATCAGTGCGCTACATCCATTCCTTCGATTTACGCCTGTGGGGATGTGGTGAGAGGTCCTATGCTGGCCCACAAGGGCATGGAGGAGGGGATAATGGTTGCTGAGCGTCTCGCCGGGAAGAAGGCTCAGGTCAACTATGAATTGGTNCCTTCTGTAATCTACACGCATCCTGAAATTGCCTGGGTGGGCAAAAATGAGGAAGAGCTTAAGGCGGGCGGCGTCGACTATAANGTGGGTGTCTTCCCGTTTTCCGCCAGCGGCCGAGCGCTTGCTGCTGACGATTCGGAAGGCATGGTAAAAATCATTGCCGATGCGGCGACGGACAGAATTCTGGGCTGTCATATTATCGGCCCTAGCGCTGCTGATTTGATGCAGCAGGTTGTGATCGCAATGGAGTTCAGTGCAAGCGCTGAAGATCTTGGCTTGACGATGTTTTCTCATCCCACGCTTTCAGAAGCGGTACACGAGGCGGCTCTTGCTTCTCTCGGTCACGCGATACACATTGGAAATCGAAGGCGCCGAGCCTAAAAGAAGCACGTTCAAGTATGGAGATTCGATGAACCTACACGAATATCAGGCGAAAGCGCTTTTCGCTGAATNCGGTCTTCCTGTGTCAAAAGGACAGGCGGTTGACTCCCCTGAACAGGCTGCCGCTGCGGCNGCAGATATTGGCGGGGACCGATGGGTAGTGAAAGCTCAGGTGCNCGCGGGCGGGCGGGGTAAAGCCGGAGGCGTCAAACTGGTAAATTCCGCCGAGGAGGCGGCGGCGTTNGCGNAGCAGTGGCTTGGCAGGAACCTGGTGACCTACCAAACNGACGCGGGTGGTCAGCCNGTCAGCAAGATTCTTGTTGAATCGTGTACAGATATTGATCAAGAACTCTACCTAGGAGCGGTNCTGGATCGTGCTACACGGCGAGTGGTATTCATGGCGTCGACTGAGGGCGGGGTTGAGATTGAAAAAGTTGCNGAAGAAACCCCTGAAAAAATTCTTAAGGCCAGCATCGATCCCCTAACGGGTGCGCAAACCTATCAGGGGCGTGATCTAGCCTTCCGTTTGGGATTGCAGGGTGAGCAGATTAAGCAGTTTACCCATCTTTTTATGGGGCTTGCTGCCCTGTTCCAGGACCTTGACCTGGCCCTTCTTGAGATCAACCCTCTGGTCATAACCAGCGAAGGAAACCTNCACTGCCTGGATGGCAAAATCAACATCGACAGTAATGCNCTCTATCGGCAGCCAAAACTCCAGGCCATGCATGACCCTTCTCAGGAAGACGAGCGCGAAGCTCAGGCTGCTAAATGGGAGCTNAATTATGTCGCGCTGGATGGCAACATCGGATGTATGGTCAACGGTGCTGGGCTTGCTATGGGTACCATGGATATTGTGCAGCTGCACGGCGGCAGGCCCGCCAATTTCCTTGATGTTGGTGGCGGCGCGACCCGTGAAAGGGTTTCAGAAGCATTTAAAATTATCCTCTCTGATGAGAACGTCGCAGCCGTGCTCGTCAACATCTTTGGTGGCATTGTGCGATGTGATCTTATCGCTGAGGGAGTGATCGGCGCCGTTGAAGAGGTCGGNGTTCAAGTNCCTGTNGTTGTTCGCCTTGAGGGCAACAATGCTGAACTTGGGCGGGAGGTTTTGGCCANCAGNGGGTTAAACATTATTGCGGCGGATTCGCTGTCGGACGCTGNTGANAAAGTGGTTGTNGCAGCATCAGGAGNTTCCCAATGAGCATCTTGGTAAACAAGGGTACAAGAGTCTTATGCCAAGGCTTTACCGGCTCTCAGGGCACTTTTCATTCGGAGCAAGCGATCGCCTATGGCACCAAACTGGTCGGNGGTGTAACACCTGGGAAGGGCGGTCAGACGCATTTGGCNCTCCCGGTTTTCAACACGGTCCAAGAGGCATTCGAAGCGACGGAAGCCGATGCCTCCGTTATTTATGTGCCGGCTCCCTTTTGTAAAGATTCAATACTGGAAGCAGCCGATGCTGGTATCAAGCTAATNGTGTGTATCACGGAGGGTATTCCCACGCTGGATATGCTTGTTGCCAAGGAAAAATGTGATCAGCTGGGNATACGGCTTATTGGTCCGAATTGTCCGGGGGTAATCACGCCGGGTGAGTGCAAGATAGGCATCATGCCCGGTCATATTCATCTGCCCGGGAAGGTAGGTATCGTCTCCCGATCGGGGACGTTGACCTACGAAGCTGTTAAGCAGACGACAGATCATGGTTTTGGTCAGTCTTCCTGCGTTGGCATCGGTGGGGATCCTATACCGGGTTCCAATTTTATAGACATTTTGGGGATGTTCGAGTCGGATCTTGCAACGGAAGCAATCGTGATGATTGGGGAAATTGGTGGCACAGCAGAAGAAGAAGCAGCCGCATTCATCAAACAGCACGTCAGCAAGCCAGTGGTCGCCTATATCGCAGGTGTTACAGCGCCGCCGGGGAAACGGATGGGGCACGCCGGCGCGATCATTTCGGGAGGTAAAGGGACAGCCGATGAGAAATTTGCCGCCCTAAATGACGCGGGTGTGAAAACCGTACGAAGTCTTGCTGANATCGGTTCTGGGCTTTCTGAGATTACCGGGTGGACGGCCGCTTGACTTAGGTCGGTTTGTGGGTAAATCCGGCATCTTTGGGCGACATTTCCAGCCAATAATTTTATCCGGCAAAAGGTTCTAAATTCGCAGGCTAGTGTGATAGTCTTTCTGCGAGNCNAGGGGTAACGCCCTGCATTTCAGGGACGATCAGACATGAGGAAGGGTCTGCTCAGATCTTGAANAGCTTGTNCGACGCGACGGTTACTGTNTTTNTCAATTTGAAAATCAGATCGAGAAATTNGGTAACCTGCTCGGGTTNTTTTCAAGGAGGACTGCACTAGGAGAGATGCGAATGCTCGTGGAGATCTCCGGCGGTTCAATTAGGAAGGAAAGGACGAAAAACAATAGTTTCTGTGTCTGAACAGATACGCTTTCATGCAGCATCTACCTCTATTCCTGCTTTGACACACAGCTAAACTTACAAATAATAGGATGGCACATGAAAAACCGTCACACTAACCGATTGAGTATGTCTGGTTTGTTACTAATCGCGTCGAGCCTCTTTGGAATTGCGCAAGCCCAGGATATTTTGGTCGACAGCAGTATTCTTGATCAGGCTATGGACGCTATCGGTGATAAATACGCTGAATCCGCAGTAGCCCAAGAAGAGATTTCCCGTCTTGCCAATGAGGCGAGCACAACTTTTGAAGAATTTAAGCGGGCTAACGACAATCTTGAGTCTTTGCTGGTTTTGAACGCAGGCTATCGTCGTCAGATCGCCGCCCAGGAAGAGCAGATAGCGACACTGGATGAATCTATCGCTAGTGTGGAGGAAGTGACCAGAGAAATTCCTCTGCTGATGGAGAAAATGCTGTCAGCGTTGGATCAGTTTATTTCCCTCGATTATCCATTTCGAATGGACGAGCGGACTGCGCGGCTCCAGTTCGCGCGAGACGCCATAGACAATCCAGATGTGTCCATCGCCGAGAAATTCCGTCAGGTGCTTGTTATGTATCAGACCGAGGCTGCCTTCGGTCGAACCAATGAAACCTACCCAGACACAATCGAGATAGGCGGTGTAGAGCGGGACGTAAATGTCGTTCGCATAGGCCGGGTATCGTTGATGTATCAAACCACCGATCGACAAGTTACTGGCGCCTGGGACAACAATACCCGCCAGTGGGTAGAATTACCTGCTAGTGATTTTCGACAGGAAGTTCAGCAAGCGTCCAGAGTAGTCTCCAATCTTGACGCGCCAAGTATTCTCTTTCTTCCAGTTTCTGCACCGGAGGCTCAGTAATGAAAATATTAGAAAAAGTTACAGGCCTGATTACCGCATCCATTTTGGTGGTTTTAGGCTCTTCCGCAGGCTACGCACAGGGTTCACTGAGCGAACTATTGAATGCGGTTGAAAACGATCGAGTGGCTGAGTCTGAGGAATATCAGCAGCGGCTTCAGGAATTCGAGCAGAACGCTGCACGGCAGACGGAAATTCTTGAAATCACCGAAGGCAGAATAACCGAACAGGAATCTGTGCAAGTACAGCTCAGCGACCAGTTTGAAGCCAACGAGGTGGTTATTGCGGATAAGCGTGAGATCCTCAGAAACCGACGAGGCGATTTAAACGAATTGTTCGGAACCCTTCAGGGCGTTGCCGGTGATTTTCTGAGTAACTTTCAGGACTCGTTGATCAGTGCTCAGTATCCGGGCAGAACCGGTGAGCTCGAAGTCATTATCGAGCGCGCTGGCAGCTCAATTGAGCAGCTTAACATTTCTGAAATGGAGCGCTTCTGGTACTTCATGCACCAAGAAGTAACCGAATCAGGCCGTGTCGTAACCTACAACGGGGAAGTAGCGCTGCCTAGCGGTGAAACGTCTAATCGCTCGGTGACTCGTATTGGTTCATTCAACGCGATTTCAGACGGTGAGTATCTGAACTATCAGGGGGAGGTCGGTCATCTGCAGGTGTTGCCGCGCCAGCCAGCTTCTGATGTGCTGAGTGCAGCGAATGCTCTGACTGCTTCCACGAGCGGCTTTACCAGAGCCGGTATCGATCCAACCGGCGGAGTTGGCGGTCAGGTCATGGCTAACTTGGTGAACTTCCCAAGTGCATCGGAGCAAGTTGAGGCGAATGCCGGCGTCATTGGTTTTATTATCATCGGAGTGGGCGT
>NZJB01000030.1 GCA_002691885.1 Gammaproteobacteria bacterium | reverse complement strand
GTGTGACCAAAGCATTGCGCCATAGTCAGCACAATCAGCGTTCGGTACTCATGCAATAACATTAGAAGGTTCACAGCGCTCGGCTCAGCCAGGTTTCAGCCGATTGGTTTACAGGGGAAATCGGGTTGTCGCGATGAATTGGTTGAGCGCAGCGAGCAAATTCAAGCTGGCATCACTCACGACGAACACAGACTCTTCACGGGACCCGGGAGTCAGCTCATGGTGATCAATCAGTACGATGTCGTCACCGTGCGACGGAATCACCTCGCCATCTAGCGAGTAATATTCAGCCTCGGCGATCGCATCCAGCCTGCCTGCTTCAAATGCCTCATACAGTTCCGGAAACGAGTCTGTTCGCCGGATATTGACACCCGGCACGGCCCGGCGGTCCACATCGCGCTCTGCCGCCATATCGCGGACTACCCCAATGGTGCTGCCAACAAAATCGCTGATCTGACTATACCGACTTCGATCTTCCGGACGAATTCTGAGGGCTCTTCGCTCATACAGAAAGGGGGCGGAAAAACTCGCGCCCTCACTTTGCCGGTCGGCAAAACTGGCCACATTGGTAGCCACAATATCTACCTCATTACGACTGGCGAGCAGCCAGGACTCGCTGAATGGCACCTCCACCCAAACAATCTGCAACGCTTGCTCCCGCGCAAATTTTTCAAGATATTTCCGGATCCACAGCTGCGAGTCGTAAACATCAGTCGATGAGGCTCTGGTCACTGCGATACGTAATTCGCCGGGTGTGATGGTAAGAAAATCCCGCGCCAGCGCAGAGCCNGCAAGGCTGCAAAACANCGCAANCCAGACAANNTNNAAGAANCGGACANGCTTGTTCACTGAAACCATCTCGGNTGACCNATCTGTCGGTGAAACCGCTACCGCCGTTCGCCTCTCCCCGNGATTNACAAGGCANNGCGCTTGCGNCCACTNNATTGAAGTGTTTCGGGCCTGATTCTCNNAACGCANCAGNCNCNANTANCCTCATTGTAGCCAAATAGTGTCTGACTTGGCAGGCATNAAAAACAAATGCGAAAAGACCCAGCACAGCGAANCATGATTGAGCCAGGCCCACACTTTCACGTAGACTCGAAAATTGGAAATTCACTTCGCGCCACACGCATCTTTTTTAGATCGGAGAGATATCATGCANCTGACCATCCGCCTGCCCCTGATCGCCAACACCCTGGTGGCCTGCTTCGCGCTGTCACAGGCAGGCGCTCAGGAAAGCCAGTCGCAGGAGTTACTGGACAAATACCGTCGTATTGATGCGGCGATGATGCAGAACCCCCCCGAGGAAGACTGGCTCATGTGGCGAAGCCGTTATGATCTCAGCGGCCACAGCGCGCTCGATCTTATAGATACCGGCAATGTCTCCGAGCTGCGCCAGGCCTGGAGCGTCGCCCTATCTCAGGGGGGCAATATGACGACACCCCTCGTGCATGATGGCATCATGTTCATCGCTGACACAAACAATATTCTGCTGGCACTGGACGCCCGCAACGGTACAGAGCTCTGGCGGTATGAACACGAATCAGAAGTGTTCGACGGCCGCCGTCAGGGCATCGCGCTGTATGGCAATAGCGTATTTGTTCCGCACAATGACCTCGACTTAGTGGCCTTAAATGTGCGCACTGGCGCTGTGATCTGGGAAACCAGCATCAACACTCCCGTTGAGCCTCTGCAGGGCTACTATGGACTGCGCGGTGCGCCGATGATTGCAGACGGCATGCTCCTTCAGGGCGTGACCGCCACGATGGTTCCTGAAGGTGGCTTCATTGTCGGACTTGATCTAGAAACAGGCACGGAACAGTGGCGGTTTCACACAGTAGCACGTCCGGAAAGCCCGGGTGGCGAAACCTGGAACAATCTGCCACTGCAGGCACGCAGCGGAGGCTCAGTCTGGAATTCCGGCAGTTATGACGCAGAACTGGGATTGGTGTATTTCGGCGCGGCTCCGACTTACGACACCGGCCCCCTGCTTGAAAATCTTGGCGTTGATGGGGTCAGCAATGACGCACTGTTCACCAATTCCACGATGGCGCTGCGCCCTAGCACGGGAGAACTGGTCTGGCACTTTCAGCACATGCCCAACGACCAGCTTGACCTTGACTGGGTGTATGAAAGGCAGCTGGACGAACTGAAAATAAACGGGCAAAGCAGAAAAGTGGTTTTCACCGCAGGGAAAATGGCGCTGTATGACGTGATCGACGCGGAGACCGGCGAATATCTCGAGTCTATCGACCTAGGTCTGCAGAATATCGTGTCCGGCGTAGACTCTAAGACCGGCGCTAAATCAATTAATCCAGATTCTGTCCCTAATAGGGAAGCCAATCACCTCCTCTGCCCTTATTTTCTCGGCGGGCGTAACTGGCAGGCGGGCGCCTATAATCCAGACACTAAAATGCTCTATCTGCCCGCGCTGGAAATGTGCATGATGGCCGGCCTCATGGCGGACGGTAATTTGCTNTCGACTGGTATCGAGGCAACACCGGCGCCCAGAGCTGACAGTGACGGCCAATTTGGTCGTTTGCAGGCCATCGACATGGAAACCATGGAAATGACGTGGCGTCATCGCGAGCTNACTCCCCCCTCAACCCCTCTNCTGTCCACNGCNGGCGGGCTGGTGTTCGGNGGNAATCTGGACAATTCTTTNAAAGCNTTTGANGCACAAACAGGANCGGTCTTGTGGGAGACNACNTTAGACCACCTGCCTTCTTCATTCCCGATCACTTATGCCGTTGNCGNCAAGCAGTATGTTGCCATNGTCAAAGGTCAGCCCAGCCGATGGACCGGAAGTCTCTATGGTATCATTCAGGGNATGCTGGGCTCGGAGGCGCAGTCGATACCGACGCCAAGCGGCCAACCCGGATTGGTCGTGTTTGCAGTGGATTGATGCGCGACAAAGCGCCACTTACTCGTTAAGCTGAATCGCCACCTGCGCAAGCGATGGCAGGATGAAAGCAGCTGGCTACTCTGTCAATCTTTCAGGAGAGAACACTCCAACGTAAGGAGCCATCTGCTCCGGCAGTCTGTCTGCTGCGTTCAGGAGCAAGGAAGCACTGAGCTTTGCCAGCCCCGGCGCAGTTTGAACCCCATAGCCGCCCTGGCCGGCCAACCAGAAAAAACCATTGTCTCTGGGGTCAAAGCCCACGACAAATTCTCTGTCGATGGCAAAAGATCGCAGGCCGGCCCATTTGTGTTCGACTCGACTAATTTGCAGTTTACTGGCTCGCTGGAAACGATCCATCGCAACCGCAATATCCCATTCCTCCGGCTGGGCGTCACAGGCAACGCTCGGCGTTTCATCCGCAGGTGAGAGCAGCAGCAAACCTGCATCCGGTTTGAAATAAAATTCTTCATCAATGTCCACAACCAGAGGCCAGTCGGCGTCGAACAGCTGCGCCGGGAGACGCAGCAACAGAGCGGTCCTCCGTTTCGGCGTGATGCCGAGATCACTCAGACCGGCAAGCCTCCCGAGCTCTCCCGCCCAAGAGCCCGCTGCATTAACCAGGGTTTCGCAAGCAAATTCCTGATCTTCAGTAGTTACAAGCCAGCCGCCTGGTCGTTTCGATAAAGCCTGCACTTCCCGCTGACAGTGCAGAGCACCGCTTCGCTGATGCAGCAGGCGAAGAAATCCCTGCAGCGTGGCATCCACATCAAGATCTCCACCCCCGGTTTCGAGTATGCCTGCGGCNACACTGTCAGCGTCAAGNATCGGAACCCGGAGNATGNCNTCNGATCCACTGATTTCCTGTAGNCCGGAGATCTCCTCCTTNAAGGCGCTGAGCCGNGGCAGCTGGTTTTGTCTTGCAACAAACAACGTATCGCGNGACCTCANCAGGGGTGTTCNGGTGAANCCTTCAGGCGGTGATCNAAAGAAGGGTTCACTGGCGGCGGTGGCAGCACGAACGGCGGCACTNCCNTAGGAAGCAGAAAAATAGGCGGCTGATCTTCCGGTGGAGTGGTANCCCGGCTGAGGCTCNTTATCGAGCAGCACNACACTGGCGTCTGAAGCCAGCTCAGCTGCGACAGAGGCTCCTGCNATGCCGGCGCCGATTACCGCAAAATCATAATGCTCCCGCATNAGGATTCANGGTGACGCGAAGTCGATGCGGGCGACTCTGACCTCAGGACCTTCACTGATATCTGTCCAGGTGACGAACAAGTCATCGCCAATCGTTTCAATGATCGGAAAACCGCTGCGTCTGGAAGNGCTCATTCCAGCAACAACTGTGGTATCAATCAATGATCCACCCGCGCTGAAGCGTGAAACGGTAAGCTCAGCTGTTTCAGCTTTCGTATCCAGCCAGCTCACTGCAACCTGCCCGTTGGCAAGAATTGCCGTGTCAATGCGGCCGATGGTGTCGGGACCTGATACCAATATGGGTGCCGAAAAATGTTCGCCACTATCNGTGGACAGGGCGAGTTGCACCTTAGGCGAATCATCCTTAGCCGTAAACCAGCCGACGGCCACAAAGTTCCCCTGCGCCGCTACTGAAGGCCCGTTCACCGGACAGCCAGCAATTTCCCACTGATCATCGTGAATGGCAACCGGAGGCGTCCAGTCGCCATTGACGTAGCGCGTGACATAGATATCCCTGATCTCTTNTGCAGAACGATCGCGGTAGACAATAATCGGCCCGGCAGCGGACATGGCGGCGCTGGTCTGACAGCAATCACACACGCGAGCATCCAGCTCCCATTCGCTCAGCGTTTCACCACGGGCGCTGAATATTCCGGCGCGCAGCGTCATTTCGCCATACCCCGCTTCCGTTTTGGTATTGCGACCGTCGAGCCAGGACATCAGCGTGTTGCCGTTGCCAACAGGCAGCATGGACACGAACCCGTGTTCAGCACTCACGCCATCTTTGTGCGGCGTAATGGTGTCGCTCCACGAATCGGTTCGAGCGTCATAGAACCGGGCATCAATGTCGTAATCGTAAGTTCCTTCAGCGCTCATGCGCAGCCAGTGCGCCGCTTTATTCTCCGCGCTTACTGACAGCACCGGAAAATCCGCCCAGTTGATGAACCAGTCTTCGCCTCGTCTGACCAGTTGCGGCTTACTCCAGCGAGTTTCCTTCAGCGTCGAGTAATATAGGCCGGCAGAGCCCTCTGCCTGCGTCACCCAGGACAGATAGAGGTTGCCTGATTCATCACTGACGACACGCGACAAACTGCTATTTTCAGCTGCAGGTGAAGGCAGCATTTCAACGTCCGCGGCGTGCGCAGGGGCCAGTAAAACCCAAGCCGATACGACACCGGCTAAAAGTTTTTTGCCTACGCCGGGAACGTCACCGAATTGCGCGGTTGAGGCCTCTGAGATCAGCGGTCTCAAGATTACTCTTTCTTTCACTGCATCTTTCAAGTCTTTTGTCCTATCTCTTTTCCGGCCTTTTCTCAAGGCTTTTCACTAGACCTTCTTCCCTAGGTTTTGTACCAGATTTTTTCCCGGTCTTGGTTCAATTCTCAATAGCCGGACGCCTTTGTTTTGGGTTTGAGCTTTTGTATCCCGGGGTGCAGAATTTTCAATCACTATCGATTCGCTAGTCTTTGGCATCATCTAATAATGNGCCCTTCATCAAAAGTTGCTTCCTGATTTCGGCGTTGGTTTGCATGCCGATCAGTTTCGCCACCGCTTCACCGTCAGGAGAAAGCAAATAGGTGGTTGGCAGAACATCAGGTGGTCGCAGACCCAAGCGCGCGACTTCCTCACTAGTCAGCACGGGAAATTTAATTTCAAGTTCCTCAGCGATTTCNAGGGTCAGCGCCCTCGGGTCTTCATCAAAGTTCACGCCAACGACAGCGACACCATGTGCCGCCAGCTCCAGGCTCAAGGCATTAAGCATGGGTATTTCAATCCGACAAGGCGCACACCACTCTGACCAGTAGTTCACCACCCGCCATTTGCCAGTGCCCGGCGCCTCGTCGGCAGAGAATGCCGGCAGGCTGAAACCGACGACAGCGACAAGCAACAGCCGAAGCGCTGTAAGTCTGCTGACTCCCCTCTTCAGTGCATTCATGACCCTATTTTCCTCGTCTGAACCCTTATCCAGAGTTTTCACCCTCTCGCGCGATGACTANCATTAGGCTTNCCGGTGGCGGCGGCTTTTACCGTGCGCGATCAGTTTTAAGGAATTCAAAGCATCGTTCAAGCCCGAACTGGCCACTCCCTCGAATCTCGCTGCAAAGCGTATGAGAAAACCCCAACAATAGCACGGAAAAACCCATGTAAAGCGAGCGCCTCTGGGCTAATTCCGAGCCTCTAGCGCCACATCAGAAGCGCAACCCATGCGCTAGAGATCATCCAGCAGAATTGTCAACAACAGTCCGTTTCGGGATCGGATGCCTTCAGTCCCGTTGAACCGCTGCCATTCCAGTAAGAGCTGGCGTGAAGGTGAAAAGGTCCAGTTCACACCCACCTTCGCAGAAACGATAGTTTTATCTGACAGAAATTGATCCATGTTATTTTCTAACTCACGGTCGACATTGGCCTCTACGTAGGCCACTGCGCCGGGGATGCTCGCCAGAGGCCACATCTGCAGATAGCCGGTCCGGATAAAACCCAAGCGCTCATGATCTCCGAACGGCTCCGTGACCGTCATGCCAAAGTTGTTTTGCTGGGGTTCATACTGATTTGACANATAATGAAGCCCGGTACGCCATTGTCCTCTTCCGCCAAAGGCATTGGCGGCTCTGATGACGTCGACGTTTGAGATCGTCCTGCCGTTGTCGACCGGGTTTATCATCGGTTGAGGCATGAGATCCGGTCGATTCATTCCGTTTNCACCCTGCCAGTTCAGAAATTCTGATCTGAAGGAGACCGCCCAGTCNTCGGAAATTTTTACTCCGCCCTCCAGCCTGAGCCCGACACCATCGCCAATCCTGTAACCATCCGCAAATTTCGGTCTGCCAATATTTTCTTCTGTAATGAAACTAAGTCCGAGATATTGTGGATTTCCCGCGCTGCTATTGCGCATCGCCATGACGCCAAGATCGAAGCGCTTGACGCTCGCTCNAAGCAGATCTGACACTTCGAAGTCAACGTGCCTAGCAGTGGTCTTAAGGAAAAAAGCCGTTTCGCCTACTTGCCCGATATCCAGTACAGAATTGAACTGGCCAATCGCACTTGAAGAGGTAAATTTCCTATCGCCAGCAGGTACAGCGGCAGAAGAAAGCTTCGCAATGCGATACGTGTTATTTCTCATCAAGAGTGCCCCGAGGGGAGCATCCAGGGCGATACTTCTCCTAAGTCCGGACATGCNNAGTGCACGGCGCATCATAGGCACGTCCAGAGCATCATTACTTTGCCCCGAAGCAGGCGATGCCACCAGAAACAGAGAACTCAGCGCTCCGCCCAAACAAAGCAAGACTATCGCTCTGAGGCAACGTCTTGCGCAAATTCGTGCTTGTAACATTTTTTATCTCCCAAGACGCCTTCCTCCCGCGAGAAGTAGCCGTCCAGTCAGGNCCTGTGCCCCAGCCGCGACCCCGATGGCGGATTACCGCCTTCAAGCGCTCATGCTGNGAACAATTCAATTAGCAAAGGTNCAGAGTTNGCCGAACCGAGATCCCGCTGGGCACATGCGTAGGCCGGAGTCATTCCGGAATGGACATGAAAGAGCTGAGAGAACACGGACTGGTAATTAGCCAGAGTCCTGCCGCCTGACCAACCCCGACTAAACGAGGATAGGTGGGCGCAGAAGCAGTTCCGCANGGCTTGACAGAGGATGGGCCGGAGATGAAGCAGGGGCCCGGTTTTTGCTCTCGCTATCGCAAGACTGACTCAGGAGAGCCAGGGTGGTGCANTGGTTGATGCAAGACAAACATTCGGACTCGCAGTCTGCCTCAGTATGCCTATCATGCAGCTTTCCGGCGCCGTAATGATCGTGAGGGTTTTCGTCACCATGCATATCATGCGAATGAGTAGAATGGTGCCTATCATTTGCGTGAGCGGACTCATGCGGTTGTGCATGAGGGTCCCCACCACCGCGCATGAGGTAATCAGGATGTCGATGATCATCTGATGGCAAAGTCTCGAGGCCGTCTGCAGTCATGCTGCCCTGAACAGCATAGGATTCGCCTTGCTCACTCATGCTCAATGACATCCATACCACCGCCCCTGAATTGAGCGGCGCCATCAGTGACAGCAGCAGCAGATATATGATTGCAGTTCTACTCACGCACGCAGTGTCACACCGTCACTCGGCGATTACAATGGTCACCG
>NZJB01000029.1 GCA_002691885.1 Gammaproteobacteria bacterium | reverse complement strand
CACGGTGCCGTCGACCCGGCAATTGCGAGGCAGGCGGGTTTGTGGCGCGGGGGACCCGGTCTGCTAAAATTTTCATTGGGCTATCTGGCGCTAGCAGTGGCTGTTGTTGGCGTGTGGTTCGTCCTGCCCGAATTGTTCATTGTCCCTATGTTGTCGTTCTCCGCATGGCACTTTTCCGGCGACTGGCAGCGCTATTTAGGTCGGGTGCCGAGCGTTGCTATCAGCACCTCAGTCATTACACTTCCGGCCCTTTTCCATCCTGCAGAAGTGCTCGCTATCTTTGCAGTGCTGGCGCCGGCGGGAAGTCAGATCATTGTGGACGGTATGGCGTTCATATCCATCGTCAGTTCGCTCGCAGTGGCCTATTGCTGTCTCAAGACGCGGCAGCCGAGTGTTATCGTGTTGGCGGAACTGGTTATTTTGTTCTGTGCCGCGTATGCCCTACCGCCCATTGCTTACTTTACCGTTTACTTTTGCCTCTTACANAGCCCGCTTCATCTTAACCAGTCTATGNAGCAACTCGGCCTGGTTAAAACACTGGTCTACGCCGTGCCGTTCACCGTGCTCAGCTTTGGGGCGNGGGCACTATTATTTGTGAGCTTGCCTGACATCGACTTCAGCTTTCAGTTGATGCAGGTGGTATTCGTCGGACTGTTTGCGCTGACCGTGCCTCACATGCTGCTGATCGGAGTGCTCAATCAGGATTCACGGGGGAAGGCAGGATGACAGAGATTCGAAAGCGTAAAACTGATCACATTGATCTGGTGCTCAAGCAGCGGCTGGAGGTCGCGGCGCAAGCGAGCCCNTGGGACGAGGTGCAGTTGACCCACAACGCCCTNCCTGAGAGGGACTTGCTGCGCTTTGANCTTTCCACTGAATTTCTTGGCAAACGGCTACGNCTCCCTTTCCTCATNAGCTCGATGACCGGGGGACCTTTCAAGGCGGAGAAGATCAATGCCCATCTTGCAGAAGCTGCACAGGCGCTTGGTATCGCCATGGGTGTTGGGTCGCAGCGTATCGCTCTGCTCAGTGCCGGCAGCAGCGGTCTAACCAATCACTTGCGCAGTTGGGCTCCTGATATTCCGCTCTACGCCAATCTGGGCGCGGCGCAGTTACGCGATGATTTTTCTCTGNCGGAGATTCAGCGGGCCGTCGATATGATTGCNGCAGACGCTCTGATTATTCACCTGAATTGTCTTCAAGAACTGATGCAGGAGGATGGTGACACCGACTGGCGAGGCCTTCTGGCCGCCATTGAAACCGTCTGCACGTGTCTTGATGTGCCAGTTATCGCGAAAGAAGTTGGCATGGGCATCTCTGCAGGAACAGCGAAGAGGCTCGTGAATGCCGGCGTCAGCGCGATCGATGTCGCCGGTAAGGGCGGCACCAATTTCATTGAAGTTGAGGCAGGGCGAACCGTCGATCCGAGACTCCGGGCATTAGGTGAGATCTTCAAGGATTGGGGTATTGCCACACCTGACGCNGTGAAAGCCATTCGTGCTGAGCTCCCGGGCATCCCTCTGATCGCTTCCGGAGGTATCCGACACGGGCTCGACGCGGCGAAAGCCATCAAACTCGGTGCCAACGTTATTGCCCAGGCGGGTCCGATACTGCAGGCGGCGACGAAATCAACGCAGGCCGTCCTCGACCATTTTGAGTTCATGGAGTCTGCTCTGAGAATTGGCCTGGCCTGCTCGGAGTAGCGGTTGAATTCAGGAGGATCTNGGACCACTGGCAGGTCAGCGCGNTGCCAGTGAGGATGCGCATTAGCACTCCCCATGCCTTCATGATAAAACGTTGGCGTGACGTACTACGCTGACAACTGTGACCTTCTATTCAATCGCTATCGGGCGATCTCTCCTCAGCAATTGCATGCCGACTGGCTTTCTTGCTTGCCTGAGACGCCCGGGCGTGCCTGCGATATTGGGGCGGGCACAGGTCGCGATGCCAACTGGCTAGCAGAAATGGGCTGGCATGTTACTGCAGTCGAGCCGGAGGCCGCATTTCGCCGACGTGCCAGCCTTGACTGTCATGAGCAGATAGACTGGCTGGACGATTGCTTGCCGGCACTCACTACCCTGCTGGCGTTGGAACCGCAATTTAATCTGATTCTGCTGAGTGCGGTCTGGATGCATCTTTCCGAATCGCAGAGAGGGCAAGCCCTNAGCGTTCTTTCCGNGCTGCTTGCTTCCGACGGCGTGCTGGTCATAAGCTTGCGCCATTCNCATGCAGAAGAGAGACAGGCGAGAAGCATTTTCCCGGTCAGCGCCGCTGAAATCGAGCAACTAGCAAGCACGCGGGGGCTTGCGATCAAGTCAGTCACTCAGCGTGAAGATCAGTATGGTCGCGACCACGTGTCCTGGGAAACGGTGTTGATGGTGCCGGCTAGAGACTCTCGCGCTTTATAACCCGAGCCACTTTGCTGTGCGCAATGCCTTTTGCCAACCGAGAAGCTTAAAATGATTGACCTGCGAAGTGATACGACCACACAGCCTTCGGCAGCCATGCGCAGCCAAATGGCCAGCGCGCNTGTGGGTGATGACGTCTTCGGCGATGACCCGAGCGTCAACGCGCTGCAGGACAGGGTTGCGANTCTCACCGGCAAACAATCGGCTCTGCTGCTGCCNTCCGGGACTCAAAGCAATCTGGTGGCACTGCTGGCCCATTGCCAACGCGGGGAGGAGTACCTCGTGGGGCAGGATTATCATACTTACCTGTATGAAGCTGGTGGGGCCGCGGTCTTTGGCAGCATACAGCCGCAACCTATCCCGGTCTCCGCCGACGGTAGCCTGGACCTTGAGCTNNTTCGGTCTCGAATCAAGCCGGATGATCCGCACTTTGCCATAACCAGACTGCTCGTGCTNGAAAACACGCATAACGGCAANGCGCTGGGNNTGGACTATATGGCGCAAGCAGCCGAGTTCGCGGGACGCNATGGATTGTCGCTGCATCTNGATGGCGCGCGGGTCTTTAACGCAGCAACCGAGTTGGGCGTGGAGGTGAAGGATATCGTCCGTCATGTGGACAGCGTCTCGATCTGTTTCTCCAAAGGCCTTGGCGCTCCGGTCGGGTCGTTACTATGCGGCTCCGGCCCNTTCATCGCCGCGGCGAAACGCTGGCGCAAAATGGCGGGAGGTGGNCTGCGCCAGGCCGGNGTGCTGGCGGCAGCGATCGANTACGCGCTTGACCACCATGTCGANCGCTTGCGGTCTGATCACGCGCATGCCAAACGCCTGGCTCAGGCCGTGTCTAAGATTGATGCCATTACGCTCATCAGCAGCCAGACAAATATGGTTTTTATCGAGCTTCCGGATGAGAACATCGGCGTTCAGCTTGGGCAATTTCTGGCGGAGCGTGGGGTTAATGTGCTGGGTGGCAAACGGATGCGTTTGGTGACCCATCTGGGTATCAGTGCAGCCGACACCGAGACGGTGATTGCGCTGTTTAGGGAGTACTTTGCGTCGTAGCTGAATGAGGCTATGCGCTCCGACAGCTCGATCAGTGCGCGTTCACCGGCAGGTTCTTTCCGGGCCGGCTCACCGGCGTTTCTGGGGACGGCGGGGCGATTCAACGGCCGTTTCTTCTTACAGGGATGGTCTGCTTGCCTGCCCGAATATCCGGCAGTGCCACGAAATCGGACCGTCAGCGCTGCTGGGTTTCCCATTTGTCAGGCAGATGCAGAGGCACTTTAGCCTTCGGCAAGGCAGGCAGCCCCAAAATCTTGTCAGATGTCTTTTCGGCCACCATGATGACAGGCGCATTGATGTTGCCGTTCGGTAGCGTCGGGAACACAGAGGCGTCAACCACCCGGAGGTTTTCAAGACCATGCACTCGACACTCCGAATCCACCACTGCCTGATTATCCGCAGCGGGACCCATTTTGCATGTGCCTGCCGGGTGATAGGCGCTTTCAATATTCCGCCGCAGCCATGCTGCGATTTTGGCATCGGATTGCACATCAGTGCCGGGCTGGAGCTCTGTGCCCCGAAAGGGGTCCATGGCCGATTGCGACATGATCTCCCGAGTCAGATCGATGCACTGGCGCCAGGCTTGGCGGTCTTCCTCATGCTGCAAATAGTTGAAAAGAATACTCGGTGCGTCACTGACGTTGTCTGACCGAATCTTCACGCGCCCGCGGCTCTTGGGCTTGTTGGGGCCTACATGCACCTGAAATCCGTGGCTGCCGGTGGAGGCGATGCCGTCATAGCGCATCGCGGCTGGCAGAAAATGATACTGAATGTCTGGCGCTTTCAGCCCGCTCCTTGAGCGGATAAACGCGCAGGATTCAAAGTGATTGGTTGCCCCGAGGCCATCTTTGAATAACAGCCACCGCGCGCCAATCAATCCCTTGCTCAACAGGCCAAGCTTTTTGTTCAACGTAACCGGTTGCTTGCAGTGGAATTGAAAGTAGACCTCGAGATGATCCTGTAGATTTTCGCCTACCCCGAGTAATTCGTGCGCGGGCTGAATACTGGTGCCGGCAAGGTGGTCCGGATTTCCGATACCAGAGAGCTGCAGAAGAACAGGAGAGGCAATACTCCCTGCCGACAGGATCACTTCGTTTGTTGCGGTATACGTGGTGGTCTGGTTTTTTGCGCTCCCCACCACGCCCGTTGCCCGCTTGCCATCGAGCACAATCCGATGCGCGCGTGCCTGAGTGACCAGCGTCAGATTGGGTCGGTTCAGAACGGGCTTAAGATAGGCCCGAGCGGTGGATTCGCGAACACCGCCGCTGACGGTCATGTGCATTGGCCCGAAGCCTTCCTGAAATTCACCGTTGTAGTCCTCGTTTTCGGGATAGCCTGCCTGAACGCCAGCATCAATAAATGCCCGGTAAAGCGGGCTCAGCCGCATGTCGTTACCTGCGCTTACACCCAGAGGGCCTTCATCGCCGCGATAGGCATCTCCGCCCCGGATCCAGCTTTCGGCCCGTCTGAAATAGGGCAGGCAGGATCTGTAGCCCCAATCTGTGGCACCTGATTCTTCCCACTCTTCATAATCCTGCGCGTTACCGCGCACATAGACCATGCCGTTGATAGAGGAGGTGCCTCCGAGGCCTTTGCCCCGGGGGCAGGAAATCCGACGATTATCAAGGCCCGGTTCGGGATCAGAGAAATAGCCCCAGTTGAAACGACTCATTGCCATCGGATAGGAGAGCGCAGTGGGCATGCGCACTAATACGTGTCGGTCACTGCCTCCAGCTTCAATCAGCAGGACCCTGACCTCAGGATCTCCCGATAGGCGGTTGGCGAGGACGCATCCTGCCGATCCAGCGCCAACAATAATGTAGTGAAATTCGTTCATTGCTCAGGCAACCCTAGCAGCCGGTTCTGGATCCGTGGAAGCCCGATATTGTCAGCTTGTTTTTGCGTCATTCCAATTCGGATCAGAAGTCTGGAGTTCTCTGCGGTATCGAATGATTAGGCCCGTTATCAGCAGATAGAGACCTATGACAACGAGTCCAATCCATTCTATCTGAAGCGGGGTGAATCGATACAGCAGGATCAGAGTGTAAAGGAGGAGCCAGTGGAAGGTCACATACTTCCGAAAGCCCAACTCATCGACAGTCAAACAGAGATTACCGGAATAAAGACGGGTCAGTGAGTCCAGAGAGTTCACGACAAAGACCACTCCTACCAGTAGCATGAAGCCGTTCAATAAGCCCGAAATCTGGATCCCTCGCTCATAAACCCCGAACAGCACGGAGAACCATAGGGCGATAGGAATAGAGGGAATGCAAAGCAGCGCGAGTAATAGCTGCCAGGTTAGCAGGCCGCCAACAAAGCGTGCCACAAATTGTCCGATCATGATGCTCCACGCGAACCACCAGAATAGGTAGAAAGCGTGGTAATCAGAAAAAGGCAGGACGAACTGATGGAGCTTGCCAAAATACTGACTCAGTTGTGAAAGATTGTCCGCAAGGCCGCAGAATCCAAGCCCGCTGTACTGCCACACCAAAAGGATAAGGGCAAAAAACAGCCATGTCGAGGAAAGGCTTAGGAGTTTCACATAGCGAATATCGGTACTGGAAAGCACCGCTGCCATCAGGACCAGGCCGACAATAAGGTATTGCTGAAGGGGCGTCACGCCGGGCAGATAATCCGGCAAATAGGTCAGGAACAGGTAACCGGTGAATGCGCAGGTGGTGATGACTATGGCGTTGTTGATCCATTTAACCCACGGGATTTCGAACAGCTTCAAGCGCGGTTCAACCACGCAAAAATAGAAAGTCGTCACGAAGTAAAACAGCCATATGAGAAAGCCCCAGAAGCCGAATTCGATGGCGAGCGGATTGGTGAAGCCATACACCGCTTCTGTTGCATAAACCGGAAACTCCCCAAGCGGGAAGATGATCAGACCAACATCCAACCCGGAAGTGAAAAGGATGGCGAAAAAAGCGAAAAATCGCGTCTGCATGTCGCCATACAGAATGACATTGCCCCAGCGCAAGACCAGCAGCAGCGAGACCGTAAGCAGCAGGATAACCGCGCTGGAGAGAATGAGGTTAGTCATCCTGAGATTTCTTTCCCGGGCGCGTTTTGGGCAGGCTGAAGCAGGTGACGGACATCATGGGGTCAGAGTCTCGCAGGTTCCGGTGGGAAGCAAGTGCTCAGTGGCGACGGGGACAGCCAACTCGCTTTGACGCTGGGCTTTCGGAGAGCAATTGCATAGGATAAGACCTCATTCAATTTTCAGGAGTTTCGCATGCGTTTAGTCACGAGTTTAGCGTCTGCTGCTGCATCCGTCGTTTTCATTTCGGCGTCCGCATTCGCACAGGAATACGTCACCATTGATATGGAAATAGATATCGATAAACCGGCCGCGGAAGTCTGGGAGAAAGTCGGTGAATACTGCGGAATCAGTGAATGGCTGGGACTCGACTGTGAAATTACGTCGGGCGGTGGCGGTATGGGCTCCGTGCGATCGCTGCTGGGCGGGCGCATTTTGGAAATCATGGTGGCGCAGACTGAGCTTTCCTATGGCTATACCCAACCGNCAGTAGAGGGTGAGTTNTACAATCTATACCACGGCTTTATGGAGGCCCGCCCGCTGACTGATTCCANNTCGAAGATGCTGTATACCCTGACCCTTGATGTCTCCAATCTGGCTGACCANGCGGCAAAGGACGCTGACATTGAACGACGCCGTGGCATGTTCACCAGTGCGCTGCGCGCCATNAAGGAACTGGCTGAGGCAGACTAGCATCACCGGGTCAGGGGATGTATTGCCGGATTTTCCCTGGCCTCGATAGGCTGTGCTTTGCCGGCCTCTCAGGTGGGCACATTGNNGTGNTCNTAGGGNCAGTGGCGGCAGCCACTNCCNCAGCANTCACCCCGCTTGAGGTGATACCAGGCTGTGAACACCAGNGCCACGCCNCCTTCGATNGTGTAATCAATGCCTTCAATCAATGACTGGGTTTGCGTCTGCCCCAGGTAGGGCGCGGCCGGGTTGTCGGTCTCGCCCGCTTCAAATTTCGCCACGGCCTGGCTGATCTGCTTAAGAGTGCGACTTTTCAGGCACTCCAGGCACAAACAGCAGGACTTTTTCGAAAAACGATCGTCCAGAATGGGTAGACTTGTGCACCAGCACGAGCGGTTTGCCTGACAGGAAAAGTCGGTCGCGCATTGTGCACAGCGTTTCACTAACACGGGTATCTATCCTTCATTCAACGGGGCGCACAGAGTGCGCAGCCAGTCACTTATCCGTACGCTATGTTGGTTAAGGGGAGTCAGGCAGCGGGAGACCTCGCTCGCGCAGCACCTCCGCAAATGTCCTCGAGGCGTTCACGCCGGTCGGAAACCCTGAATACAGAGTGACCTGCGCAATCAGTTCGGCGATCTCCTCTGTAGTCAGCCCGTTATCCAGACCCCGATCCAGGTGGACTCCCAGCTGGTCGGTTTGATAGTTGGACAGCGTGACAGCGATGGTCGCCAGACTCCGGTCCCGCGCGGAAAGCTGTTCGCGGCCCCAGGTTTCATGAAACACAAGCCCATCAATCAGCTTGTCCAGATAGGGCGCAGCCGGGAATCTGCCGCCGCCCAGCAAGACGCCCCGGGATTCCAGGACCTCGGCAGCCACTCTGGCTGCGTTAATTGCTGTGGGGAAGCCGGAGTAAAAACTGACGTGGGTAATAACTTCTGCGATTTCAGTCTGAGTGACGCCGTTGTCCAGCGCGCGCCCCACATGGTGGCGGACCTCGCTGGACGCATACAGTGCGGTGCCCACCGCAACGGTAATCATGCTACGGTCGCGGGGCGAAAGCTCGCTTCTTTTCCAGGTCTCGGCGTAGACAACCTGATTGAGTAGATCCCTCAGGTAGGGGGTTTGGGGNAAAGCACCCGGAAATTCGAGGTCGGGNTTTTCCGGCGGGCTCCGGTCGGAGNCACCGGGCGGCGAGGCGGGTAACCCGCGTTCCGCAAAGACCTCAGCCGCCACCCTTGCAGCGTTCACTCCTGTCGGAAATCCCGAGTACCATAGCGTGTGCGCGATAATTTCGGATATTTCGGCCTGAGTAACGCCATTGTCGAGGGCCCTGACCATGTGCAGGNGCAGCTCATTGGTGGCATACAGCGCCTGATTGACGGCTACGGTAATCATGCTCCGGTCTCTGGCAGACAGTCCGGGCCGCTCCCAGATGTCTCCGTAGACATACTGGTTTCTGATCTCACCCAGGTAGGGTGCGGCATCGTAAGCACCGGGTGGCGGTGCGGGTTGCTGAGCGCTGGCCGAGGTACCGAGCCAGAGCGCGGTAAGCGCGCAGAGCAGTCGAAGAAATGTCAGGGCGCCGCGCGCTGGGTTGAGGGTCAGCATAGATGTGTCTCCAAGTTGTGAAGAAGATCGGCTTCTTAGGGTGTTCGCTATTGATACTATGAACTTGCTTGCTTGGCCAGTGAGTTTCAGGCAGTGATTACCGCCAGCTGGATGTTCAGCACCGAGAGCGATGGATATTTCGTTGACCTTGAACCCGCGTGCTTTGTTACTCGGAGATTCCGGTCTTTTCCTATTCGGCATCTTTTGTCGTTTGCGCTCATGGCCTGATCAATGCATGATTTCGGACGCTGTTTCTCCTCAGTTCGCTTTCTGATCTAAAGCCGACTTGTAAATCTGATCNCTAATTGACAGGCCTGTGACCCGTTTAATTTTAATCACTAGCGTTTGCCTGATCGGCTTACAGACTTCTGAGGTAACACGCGCAGTCGGTCTCACCGTGGGCGCGAANATCGGCAANNTGNCNTGATAATGAATTCAATCACTAAGAGAGTGAAAACGTGAGTGAATCGAATATACAAACGGAATTAGATCTCGAGTTCGTGCGCAGACAGTTTCCTGGCCTGCAAAACGGCTGGAGTTTCATGGACAACGCCGGCGGTACCCAGATTGTAAAAGGCGCGGTGGAGCGCATGAACGATTTTCTGTTCAACAAGAATGTACAGATAGGCGGTAGCTATGAGGTATCACTAGCTGCGGCGGAGGCGCTGCAGGCGGGTAGGGAGGCCGTGGCTACTCTGGTCAATGCCAGGCGTCCTGAAGAAATTGCGTTTGCACCCACTACCACAGTCGCTATGCAGAACCTGGCGCGCGCTCTGCGCAGTCAGCTGAAAGCCGGTGATGAGATTATTGTCACCGTGTCCGACCATGAATCCAACATCGGCCCCTGGATCGGGCTAGAGGAATTCGGAGTCACCATCAAGTTCTGGAACCTGAACAAAGACAGCCTGGAGCTCCGGCTGGATGATCTGNAAGCCTTGATGACTGAGCGCACTCGCCTGGTGGCGGTGACCCATGTCTCCAATATCCTGGGTACCATTAATCCCGTCGATGAGATCGCCGAGTTTGTGCATAAGCTCGGCGCATTGATCTGCGTGGACTGTGTTGCCTACGCGCCCCATCGGGCCGTGGACGTTCAGGCCTGGGACGTGGATTTTCTCGCCTTCAGTATTTACAAGGTCTACGGCCCTCATGCCGCCGTGCTCTATGGCAAGTATGAGTTGATGGCCGAGCTCGACAATCTCTATCACTACTTCTACGACAAGGATAAAGTGCCGGCGAAGCTGGAGCCCGGCAATGCCAATTATGAGATTGCTTACTCGACTACAGGGATTGTCGAGTATTTCGCAGAGCTCGGCGAGCGAAGCGGCGCAACCGGCACCACCCGGGGAAAAATCGAAAAAGCGTTTGCTCTGATCACTGCCCATGAAAATCAGTTGGCAGAGAAACTGCTCGCTTATCTGCGCAGTCGCGAAGACTGCCGCATCATTGGTTTTGAGCATGGCGATGATCCCCGCCGGGTGCCCACCNTCAGCTTCAAGATTGACGGCAAAGATTCCGGTGGGCTGTGTCAGGCACTGGATCAATACCGGATCGCAGTCCGTTTTGGTGATTTCCACGCCCGCCGACTGGTTGAATATCTTGGACTGAGCGATCACGGAGGAGTGGTGAGAGTGTCACTGACGCACTACAACAGCCTGGATGAAGTAGCAGGGTTGATTGCCGCTCTGGAGGCTGTGCTTGCCTAGCCTCTGTCTTGCCCGCGCACGCAATTCATCGCGCTGATGAGTGTTTTACTCGCGTTGCTCAGTCTCACTGCAGNGGCTTTAGCCNGAACCTTGTGCGCGGATAGAACGTGGCNAANAGCAGGGAAAACATCCAGCCCGTCATGCAGAATATTGCCCATGGCAGATATTCCAGTGTGGGCACACCGAGTGTGGTGGCCATGAATATGGCAGAGACCGTCCACGGCATCCGAGGCTCCAGGATGGTCACTGAATCCTCCAGCGAACGTGACAGATTCTCAGGCGCAAGATTCTGCTCCCGATACGCTGTTTGAAACAACCCTCCAACGATCAGCGCGGTGACGCCACCGTGGCTGNTTAGGGCAATCATGGTTGCGCCCGAGGCCAGGCTTGCCGCGATCAGGCCAGTAAAAAGGCGGCAATGATCAGGAACAAGGTGGTCGACATGGAATTGATGCCGCCCCGGCTCAGCAGGCTGGTCAGGCTTTCGCTGGGCGTCCGTGTCAGGCCAGTCATGTTGACATCAAAGCCATTGATGGCGCTGATGATGGCATGTTGCGCGCTGAATCCATGCAAGCTCATGCCGACGAATCGGCTTTCGTTTTCGCCCTTGGCACATTATGCTCGAAGATTGACCCAGGGCGGTAACCAAGCAGGGAGACACCATGAAACCTTTATGGCAACTGAGTGCTATCGACCAGGCGGCAGGTGTTAAAAATCGGTCATTCACCGCGACCGAACTGGTGCAATCGGCACTTGGACGAATCGAACAGAAGAACGCGGAACTCAATGCCATTGTTGATTTGCTGGATGAATCGGCCCTGAATTCGGCGCAAGCGGCTGATGTCGCGGTTGCCGACGGTAACGCACTTGGACCGCTGCACGGCGTGCCTGTGACCGTCAAGGTGAATGTGGACACCAAAGGTNGTGCTACAACCAACGGCATGGGTGTCTTCAAGGACACGATCGCGCCTGACTACTCTCCTGTTGTGTCGAATCTGCTGAAGTCCGGCGCCATCCTCATTGGCCGGACCAACACGCCGGAAATGTCGATGCGCCTGACAACCGACAATCCGCTCCACGGTCTGACCCGAAACCCATGGGATTTGCAGGCGTCTCCCGGTGGCTCTTCCGGTGGCGCAGCATCTGCGGGCGCNGCAGGCTTTGCTGCCATCAACCACGGCAACGATATTGCTGGCTCCCTACGCTATCCTGCAACCGCTTGTGGCTTGAGCACCATCAAGCCTGGTCTCGGTCGAGTGCCGGCCTATCTGCCTTCAGCTCAGGCGGAGCGAGGCATGCTGGCCCAGCTGATGTCAGTGCAGGGGGTCATTTGCAGGGAGGTCAGGGATGTCAGGCTGGGCACTGAAGTGTTGATGCAGTATGACCCAAGAGACCCATGGCAGGTGCCGATGCCGTTTTCCCNGGAGTATGACCATCTGCCGAAAGTGGGTATTTGCCGCAAAGCTTACGACTATGNNATNCATNAGGGCATACTTGCGAATCTCGAAAGAGCCGCATCAATTCTGGAAGCGGCGGGATATCAGATAGAAGAGATTGAAACGCCTTCCATGGCGGAAGCTGCCAGGCAGTGGTTACTCAATACCAACTTTGAAATGAAGCGGCTGCTTGAGCCGGTCTTCAAAGACTACGGTTCTGACACCATCAATCAGATTTTCGAGGGCTATTATCAGCTTCAAGGTATGGTNGACGCTGAAGGCTATCTGCTCGGCATTGCAGCGCGCACTGCGCTCGTTCGGGAGTGGAACCAGCTTCTTTATGAGTATCCGCTGCTGCTGACTCCATACCTGATGCGTCCAGGCTACCCTTATGACCATGATGAGACTTTTGATGGTGTTAAGGATCTTTTCGACAGCTCAATCTACAGTTATGGCGTAAATTACATCGGCATGCCGGCCGGATTTGTTCCAGTAGATCTTGTGGATGAGCTGCCTTCTGGTATTCAACTTATCGGTCAANAATGGCGTGAAGATTTGATTCTTGATGCTATGCAGGTGATCGAAGATTCTGCAGGAGTGATGACGAAAAAGTTGTGGGCGCGCGAAACGGAAAATCAGTCGGTCTGATTACTACTCAGGCTGGCTGTCGTCGCGGGACAGCCCTTGGAAGACAGTGCGTTGCTCACTCATTAGGAACAATTTTCTATGCTGATCATTAAAGGCGTGCCCGGCTCACCTTACACTCGCAAGATGCTGAGTTTGTTGCGTTTTCGCCACATTCCCTACCGATATGTGCAGCAGGGTAACGGCCCGCTTCCTGGGGTGCCGGAGCCTAAGGTCAGTCTTTTACCTGTAGTCTATCTGACCGATCCGGAGGGCGATTGCGAGGCGCTGGTGGATTCCACGCCCATCATCCGTAGACTTGAGGCAGATTATCCCGGCCGCTCCGTTATTCCTTCCGACCCGGCGGTTCGCTTTCTCGATTACCTGATCGAGGACTATGCGGACGAATGGCTGACCAAACCGATGTTTCACATTCGCTGGCACTATGACGCGGATGCGGACATGGCCGCGACCATTCTGCCCTACTGGGGAGAGATTTCCGCGCCGGACGGGGAGATTGCTGTCAAACAAAAAGCATTCCGTGAGCGACAGGAGAGTCGTCTCTANGTGGTGGGTTCCAATGACATCACCGCGCCGGTGATAGAGGCCAGTTATCGACGCTTTCTGACTTGCTTCGATGTTCTGCTCAGGGAAGCNCCTTTTGTCATGGGCGANCGACCCGGCGCAGCAGATTTTGCGCTGTTTGGTCAGCTCACCCAGTTAGCTCAGTTTGATCCGACAGCGGTTGCCATGACCTTGGAGAACGCGCCCCGGGTGTATGCTTGGGTGTCTGTGATGGAAGATCTGTCGGGGCTGGAACCCGCCGAGTCTGATTGGCGACTCTTGTCAGCGGATAATCTCGCGATCAAGAACCTGCTCACCGAGATGGGCAGGACTTATGTCCCGGTAATGCTGGCCAATCATCAGGCGGTTATGGCCGGCGTCTCTGAGGTCTCGACANTAGTGGAAGGACAGCCCTGGCAGCAGATTACCTTCAAATATCAGGCACACTGCGTGAACTGGATCCGGCAGGAATACGGCAGTCTCGAGCCCGCATCAAAGTCACGGGTTGATGAACTGCTTGGTGACACCGGGTGCGAGGCGCTGCTGGCTTGAGTTTTCAGCAAGGCGCCAGTGGAGTTGGCACATCCTGCTAGCGAATCAACCGGTTCATGAAGTGACTCGGAATTTGGCAGAGCGAGCAAGGACCTGAATTTCATCCGAAACGCTTGGAGCCGAAAGAAAAACTGGTTTTTCCCTTGCTGATTAGATCAGTGGTAATTGTTTCTGAACCCCTTAGTCTTCTTCCTGGTTTTTGCGGCCAAACGGCTTGGGCTCGCCAAGGCCGCCAAAGGCCCGAAACAGCGATTCAAAGAACGCGGTCAGCTCGAGCGTCATCAGCGCAAAGTCCTGATCGAATTTCTGCACCGGCGTGACTTCTTCCACCGTGGACTGTTCCTCTCCAATGGCTTGGAACTGCAGGCGCTTGACGGACAGGTCGTCGTTAATGATGCAGTGGATCGCATGATTCCAGGAGACACCCAGGCTTTTGACCGCTTTGCCCGCTTTGAGGTGGGCCGCGATCTCATCACCGGTCAGGTCCTGGCTGGCGCAGCGCACCACATTGCTGCTGTCCAGNGGGTTGTGTAGCACCACGTCTTCAAGCAGGCTGAAGTGGTCGCTAGGNGCCTTNTCGCGCAGCCAGCGGGTCATGATCTCAGTAGGCGAGGTGNGCACCTGGGGCANTGCNACCGGGAAAGANTCCAGACTGTCCCGCAGCAGGTTGACGACTTCTTCGGCACGGGGTGCGCTGGCGCTGTCGACTACCANCAGATTGTCTTTGACGGATATGAACGCGTAGGTCTGCAAGTTCTTGGTGAAAGCGCGCGGCAGCAAAGNGGCGTAAACATCGTCCTGAATNTGACGTTTTTCCTTGCGGAAAATNTTCCTNGNCTGCCGGTGCTCTATTTCTNCGACCTTTTCNTCNGTCNCCTGTCGCACCACAGAGGCGGGCAACAGTCGNTCCTGTTTCTGTGCGCATACCATGATGAAATTNCCGANNACGTGAGTCAGCATGGGCGCAANGTCTNCGNCCTCTGANACCGGGGCNGCGTCANCCAGCGGGCTNACCCAGCCGAGGCGGGATTTCTCAAATNTGCTGCAGGGNGCAAANAACNGNTTGCCGAGCTGGGTTTCCAGTTCATNCTGACTGTAGGGAAAGGTTTCGGTGAGGGCGAACAGGCGAATATTNTTGAAAAACATAATCAGTAAGCAATGGCTTCAGCGAAAGGCAGATCATTATGCCGAAGCGCCGGTTAGAAGCCCAGAGGTTCGCGCGTTCTGGCGGTGAGGACTCTGACCAAAAGCGATCGGGCTACTGCTCAAAATCAATTAAATGTGCGCCTCGGTTGAATCCGTCTTGCCTGAAACCGTAGCCTTTGCGCGCAGCGAGTGTTTCCATGAAGCGAGTGGCCTCCCTGGCAATTGCCCCGCGTTTGCTGCTGCCACTCCCGTAACCATGGATGACCTTCATACCTCTGCAACGATAGAGCAGTGCGGTGTTGATCCCTTCCTCGATTTCCACCTTCGCCTCCTCCCGCGTCTGGCCATTATGAGCCACATCGATTTCATAGAATTGCTCGCTAAGCGCGTTATGAAGATCAGTATCGCACTTGGGACAGGTCAGCTCAGAAGGATCTTCGGGAAAGTCGCAGTCTGGGTTGGTGCAATCAACAGTTGGGACGGAATTTGCCATGGGATATGATTTGAGTGTGGTCCGAGTGTGATCCTGAT
>NZJB01000028.1 GCA_002691885.1 Gammaproteobacteria bacterium | reverse complement strand
CAACTCCGCCTGAGCCGGAGACAAGCATTTTTCCAGTTCGCTCTGGCTCCAGGTAAAGAAAGTACCTTCCTCTCCCTCGCTGTCGGCATCAGTGGCTGAATAATAACCACCTTGCTCAGTCTGCATATCCCGCAAGACGTAATTGAAAGTCTGTTGGGCAACCCGCGCAAAGAAATCATTTCCCGTCAGTTGATAGGCCTGCAAATAAACCATTCCCAGTTGAGCCTGGTTGTAGAGCATTTTTTCGAAATGGGGAGCCAGCCACTCCTCGTCCACACTGTAGCGATGAAAACCGCCACCGACCTGATCGTAAATTCCTCCGCGTCCCATACCTTGCAGAGCTCGCTCGACAAAGCCGAGCGCCGCGCCGTCATCCCGGCGCATGACCTGATCCAGCAAAAAGAGCAGAATGGGTTCCTGCGGAAATTTCGGTGCGCCGGCCAGCCCCCCCAGACTGCGATCCTCNCGCTGCAGGAGGGCTTTTACCGNTNTTTCCACGATGTCTGGCTNGAGGGTCTCCAGCGGCTTGCGCTCACATAANNTTTTATTNATGGCCTGATAGAGACTATGAGCGTTTCTTTCCAATTCGGCTCGCTGGCTTTGCCAGGCACCGCCTATCTGTCCAAGCACCTGCATGAATGAAGGCGCTGGGAAATAGGTAGCCCCGTAAAATGGTCTGCCGTCAGGCAAAAGAAAATTCGACATGGGCCATCCTCCATGACCAGAGACAAGCTGCACCCCTGTCATATAGATTTCATCAAGNTCAGGGAATTGCTCCCGATCCATCTTGATGCTGATGAAATGCTGATTGAGCAGCTTGGCAACTTCCACATTGTCGAAGCTNTCAATCTCCATCACATGACACCAGTGACAGGTGGAATAACCGATAGAAAGAAAAATCGGCTTGTCCTCCGCCTTCGCTGTAGCGAAGGCCTCATTACCCCAGGGGAACCAGTCCACTGGATTATGTGCGTGCTGCAACAGATAGGGAGAGTCTTCTTCNATCAGCCGATTTATGAATATCGCNCGGCCTTCTGCGTCGAGGTGTTCTGTCCGNTTGNCATAGGTGCCCTCCCTCTGCGCTTCAAGCTCACGCAGACGGGATTCCAGAGTCGCCGTGTTATCTGCCGTATTCATGGCTCTTTATCTGCCTCAACCGTCAATCAGATCTGCAAGCTGCTCCGGGAAATAAGGACTACCTACTGCATTCACTGCCGTGCAGATGATCCTGGCTTCCAGTATCGTAGGAGCATCCTGTTCGTGCAGGATCGACTGCTCAAACACCAGCCGTACCGGAGTCGGGCGCGCCGCTTTCACAGTAACTTGAAATTCATCGCCGGCTTGGAGCGATTTGCGGTAATCCAGTTCGGCCCGGACCAGCACAATGACGATGCCCTCACGGGTCATCTCGGCGAAGCTCAAACCATGACTCAACAGATACTCATGTGGCGCATGCTCGAGATAATGCTGGTAGATCGCGTTGTTCACAATGCCCTGCATATCACATTCATAATCTCTTACTTTCAGGCTCAGGCTAAAAGACATGGCGGCAAGGCGACTCACTGGTCAGAATCTCTGTAGGCTAGCCTATTTCNGACCGCCCCGGTAGCTTCGGTTGTGACGCGGCACAGGCCATCACCCTGACAAAACACCACTTCAGTAGGAAATTGCCGGCAAACTGAAAAGGAGGAACACCGTCTGCTCAACAGGGGTAATAACGGCAAAAGCCATCTGCCCNGCGCTTGCGCACGGTCCGCGCATGCGACGGAACTNGAGTCNNGTGGATAATCCGGCGCGATTGATGCAGNCTCGGTCATCATCAAAGGTCACGCTAGNTAGGCAACCCTATGAATCTAACTCGCTTTCTGCTGAGCATTCTACCGATCGCTGCCGTTTTTTTGGGCGTTCATTTAAGTGCTGATCACCATGAGGAAGCGAAGGCGAAAGCAACGACACTCCAGAGTCTTGTCACTGGCGATCACCGCAGCGCCAACAACATCGCCCGCAATGCCTGGCGCCATCCAGTTGAAACACTGGAATTTTTTGATCTGGAGGCCGATACCACCGTCATCGAGATCTTGCCCTCTACCGGATGGTACACGGAGATCATCGCTCCCTATGTGCGTGATCAGGNCAAATATTATGCGGCACACTTTTCACCGAATGCCGCTCGAGACTTCATGCCCAGAATCAGAGGCCTGTTCGAGGAGAAAATCTCCAGCAACCCAGAAATATATGGGCGCATTACCGTCAGGTCACTGAATCCGCCAAATGAAGTGATTATTGCCCCCCCGGCAAGTGCCGATATGGCTCTGACCTTCCGTAACGTCCATAACTGGATCATGGCCGGTCAGGAGCATGAATTCTTCGCGGCCTTTTTCGCTGCGCTGAAGCCCGGCGGCACGCTGGGTGTTGTCGAGCATCGGGCCAGACCTGGCGCCAGCATGGAGGTCATGGAAACCACAGGTTATGTAACCGAAGCCTACGTCAAGGAAGTGGCCGCAGCAGCAGGGTTTGAGTTTGTTGAATCTTCTGAAATAAACGCCAACTCCAAGGACGACACTGATCATCCCGCAGGGGTTTGGAGCCTGCCGCCCACCTATAGAATGGGCGAGACCAACCGAGCTGATTTTACCGCCATCGGGGAAAGCGACCGCATGACGCTGAAATTCAAAAAACCACGAAGCTGACCCAAGCTCAAAGCGCCGCTTTGGACCGACAGAAAGCCGCCGCTGAGGCCCTCGCCCCCACTCACCCACAGTAGTGAGCACAACCTGTGTGGGCCTTAACCTGCCCGGCAGCGACTAGTGTGCTGCTTCAAATGTCGAAGCCGGTTTGAGCAGCGCCACGCTGGGCGCATTCCCGCCGGAAATTTACGGCTCAAGTGTTTCCATCAGCGAGCAGGCGGCGTTTTGTCACGAACAGGTCATGCGGCGACTTACATTCCTCTCGAGTGCCGATTTTAGCAATCCGGTTAAGGCCGCCAAAACCGAGGAGCCAAAAACTGAGCCTGCCGTCGTTACGGCCTTTAACCTTAAGGCTGAGACCTTTGCTGCTGTCATGGCGCTCGAGGACGCCAGTGAAGCATAGCTGGCCGGCATCCTGAAAACGCTGGAAATCTGCGGAGCACCACTGAAGTCGGAGCAGACTAGTCAGCAGACCTGATCTCGAATTCCAGCTCCTCAAATGCCAACCAAGCGTCTTGATTCAGAAGTGCCTCACCGACTGGAACGGCAACAGCATACAGCTGATAGATTCCAGCCGGCACACTGCTGTCAAGCACGGTATCAACCAGCCTGACACTGAACCCTTCGCCCAAATCAACATTCTCCGCCAGCGGCACCATTTCACCGCGCAACAGCGCGTTTTCAGGCGAAGAAAATGACGCCAGTGCGCCGCCTGGTAGCGCGATCACGACATAAAAATCGGCAAACTGACTGCCCGCACTGTACACACTCAAAGACAAGTGCTCTCCCGGTTGAAATTGCTGCTGATTCAGGACCAGTTCGGCGGTTGCGACAGCCCCTAGTGCAGCGGGCTTTTCACAAACATCCACTCCACTCTCAGGCGCTACCTCTATGCTGTTCAGGAAAGCCAGCAAATCGGTCAATTCCGCAGCAGTCAGATTGGCAGTCTTGCCATGCAGGTCACTGGCATTCATAGCCGAAAACATGACTTCCAGAGATGCCGCCGACCCATCATGGAAATAGGGTGCAGTTCGATTGATACCACGGAGTGAGGGCGTATCGAACAGCATCCCTTTGCGCTCAAGGGGACCTGTACCGGTACCCACGTCATGCCGGCGCCCATCGGTGTAAGTTGGCGGAACGTGGCACTGGGCACAGCCGACCGTCTCNGAGNNGAACANCNTCTGACCTNGCAACGCAGACACTGACATTGACGTATTTGCCTGGTCGAACTGCAGGCTCGCCAGATACAGCACCAGATCATCAAGGTCCTGAGAGCGCCCCNGATTCGACGGCGCCTGATCACAGGCCGGCNCACAGTTACTGGGGCCGNAAGTCAGNCCCGTCCCGGCCTGGNTAACGCGNANGGCGAGTTCAACGTCATGCAACTCGTCAAGATCACCACTCCAGTGAAACGGCGGCGTGTCCGCCACNCCCAGCAANCTTGGCGAATTTCGGGGGCCGTCTGCAAAAAACCAGGTTCGACCATCGTGTTCACCATCAAAATGACAGGTTGCACAGGCAATCCAGTTATCCCGGGCGAGTTCTGGCCGACTNGAATCATTGAAGATCCGCTTGCCATTCANCAAGGGCTGAGCCAGNGGGATGACNGTGTTTTGCACTTCGTCGGTGACGTGCAGCGTCTCGGCGTCAATGACAGAGANCGTGCCAGACAGGGTGTTGTTGACGAAAATCCGGTTGCTGACCGGATCAAAGGCCAGCCCCCTTGGATTCGCCCCTACTGCAAGGTTGGCCAAGCCTCGGGAAGTCGCCAGATCGATGACTGACACGTCATTGCTCGCGCTATTGGCGACGAATAATTTGTCGCTGGAGTCCATCACCGCGTCAAGTGGTATGCCAACCGGCTGATCGACGACATCAAGAGCGAGTCGATTGGCCCGCATTTCAGTCCTACTCAACAAGTCCAGAGACGTCACCACCGGAAAGACGGTGCTATCAAAAAGCAATGACTGGTTAGCGCTGTTGGAAAATGTTTGCGGCAGATAGGCCCTTTGGCGGTCGTGATCCAGAACCAGAGACTGAGAGATATTTGCGCTGGAATTAACGTTAATCCTATCTGTTATCAACATTCGTTGAGTATCAACAATACTCACGTCGCCGGTAAAAAAATGCGTCACGTAGAGCAGCCCGGACTGAGCGTCCAGGCGAAGTCCTCTGGGATCAGGATCAACATCGATTGTGAGAAGCGTAAGAAAACTCGACCGATGTATGACCGACACAGAATCCGATTTCTGATTGGCCACATAGATATAGTTGGTGTCACTAGCTACGCCGAAGGGCGCGGCGCCGACTTCCACACATCCCACCAGCGAATCCGTTTCCAGAGCTATCACTTCCAGCGTGTTGGACTGCCTGCTAGTGACAAAAGCCGTTCTGCTGCTGCTGTCTATGGAAATTGCCTGTGGAATCCCCGGGATGGCAACTTCCGCGCGCTTGCGGATTCCACTCCGGACATCGAATACGGAAACGGAGTGCGAGTCCGGGTTCACGGCAAGCAACTCAGCAGTGATATCCGACAGCGCCAGAGAGCCACTTTGTGCCACAGCGATGTCACGGTGCAGCAAAAACACCGTCAGCATCAACGATACCCGGGCAGAGACTCCGAGAAACGCGCTGAATTTCCGGAACTGACCACCAGACAGCTCGAGCAACAATATTACCGCTTAATTCTGTTGAAAGAGGATTTCACTATGAGGGCCATTCTAGAGCATAAGCCCGGAAAGAATAAAACACTGTTTTGAGTGAACCGGCGGTATCCCTTCCGTGCGGGCAACCTACTGGGGCGCTTAAAGCAATTTGCCGTCGTGTTGTCCGTCCGACAGTTCTTATCTCCCGCGCACCTCGCCAGTCACATCGATAATTGGTTATTATGTCTAATAACGCGTCAGTCAGCCTCACTCTGGCTGGACGCTGACATCGTTTAATAACATATCCATGATTACGCGGGAAAGCTGCAGGAGGCACTGTGCTATGAGTCTCGACATTGAATTCCATTATGATTTCGGGAGCCCGAACACCTATTTTTGCCACCGCCTGATTCCGGGCATCGAAGAACGCACGGGCGCNCAAATCACTTATTGNCCAGTNCTGCTTGGCGGTATTTTCAAAGCCACCAACAATCGCCCTCCCATGGAGCAGTTTGCAGAAGTCNAGAACAAGAAAGAATATCAGGCANTGGAAATGGAGCGCTACATTGCGCGCCATCAATTCTCAGACTACCGGTTTAACCCGCACTTCCCGGTCAATACCATTCATCTTATGCGGGGCGCCGTATTTGCTAGCCATCACGACTTCTATGAGCGCTATATTGAGGCCATGTATCGTTGTATGTGGGAACAGGGCAAAAACATGGCGGACCCGGAAGTGATAGCCGAAGCCTCGCNCGAGCATGGCCTGCCCGCCGATGACATCGTCTCNGCGATGCAAGACCCCGAGATNAAACAGGAACTCATAGACAAAACCAGCCGCTCGGTAGAGCGTGGCGCCTTCGGTTCCCCAACTTTCTTTGTCGGGGATGAAATGTTTTTCGGCAAAGACCGACTACTTGAACTCGAAGAGGAAATCGTCAGCCAGATGCGCTAGACAACTTACTCTGCCCGGTCAAAGTACCTCACGAGTTCGATTGGCTCGCGAAATGAATCTGGCTGGATCGTCATTTCGATGCGCAGTCGATTGCCGTCAGACTCGAGGGTATAGGTTTCAATGGTAAAACCGCCGTCTCTTGGCCGCCCTTCCACCACCAGTGAATTGCCCTCGAACAACCCCGAGGAAAAATCGGTACCGCCTTCACTGTAGAAGCCAGTCGCCGACGCGCGGCGGCGACGGCCATCTGAATGGAATACCCGCTGGAAATTGTCTTCATAGGTGAACCGAAGCTCAGGTTCGTTCATCTCAACTGTCAAGACATCATCATAAGAGATACGGTCATAGAGCTCATGCTCCGGCGGGCCGCCGCGGTAAAAATCCTCCTGACGATTGAAAAACCCGCGGCTACCCTTGCCGCCACCCGCTTCAATTGCCTCCTCCACCTGATCGTCTGTGTTGTCGCTCAGTTCATCATTAATCACCCAACGGCCCGACAGGTCTGTACGTATTTCTGGTGATTGCGCTGAGGTAGGGGCTGCCGACAAGGCAACGAACAGGCCGGCGAACACCACTTTCAACAGGCATTTTGTGGACATGGCAAAGCTGCTAAACGGGACTAGTACCCCGCATTCAATCCGCTTTGACATCAAAGTTCAAGTCTGGGATCTCAGCGCGCATTCGTCTGATGCCCAGGCAAAGCAAAGAAAATGCCGCAATCACCGACCAGACGTTGGGCGGCGACAATTACCAGCGCGAACAGCAGCAAGTAGTACAGCGGAAAAGCGGCCAGCGCATCCAGGAAAATCCGCTCATTGAGCATTTGCCCGTCGACTTGGGCATCCTGACGATGCCGCAGCGTTGCAACCAGTGTGGTGTAGAGCAAGCTTGCTGTCCCCAAACCGAGATTCAGCGCTAGTCCTTTGAAGCTGAGCACGGTCGCGCGAATCTGAGAGTCAGCCTCTCGGTTCAGATAGTAGCTTGCCTGAAACTGCACCGTGCCCATTATGGCAAATGCCCCAATGGCGAATAAAACGCCCACGTAGGGCACGGCATAACTGATGCCGATCAGTCCAGCCATGAGTACCGCAGANAANAACAGGAAATTGAAAAANGGAGAGCGTTTGCTGACCAAAATCCGAGAAATACGCGCGTTCAGGATGCCGATCAAAGACATCCCGGCGCCAATAAAACCAAACCAGGAAACCGGAATGTCGATCAGCCGATAGTACTCGCTGGCCAAAACCACAAACTGGCGGGCTACCGAATCCAGCGCCAGGGCCGCCAGAATGACGAACAGCACGAAGCGGTGATTCANTATCCAGCTGGCAACGCGGGAAATCTGGCGGAAGGGTTCCAGAAGNGAGTCCTTCGACGATGCCTTGTCTCGCGCCTTATCNGTTTTAAGGTCATGAAAACCGAGCGCTGTGAACAGCACNAGACAGGCGGTAACCAATGTAAGCGACACCGGGAGACGGACAATCACAGAGTCTTCAAGCATCCATTCGGCATTCAGCCAGGCCAAACCCCGGTTAACGACTGACGGGTCATAGGCGAACGCGCCCAGAATCATTGTGGTAAAAAAGCCGATAGAAACGACCCATGTCGTCCGCTCCAGAACTTTGGGCCATTCAGCCTCTCGTCCTAGAGACTTAAGTGAATCGTAGGCCAGTGCTTCGTCGGCACCGCTGGCAGCCGCTTCCGACATACCGGAACAGATTCTGTTGAGCAAGAACACGANAAACAGCAATGGAGAAGCACCCAGTGGGACAAAGACAAGCAGCGCCATCTCCAACACCATAAGCAGCGCGGCAAATACCAGCAATCGCTTATAGCCGATGATGTCGGCCAGAGCTCCTGATGGCACTTCTGTGACCACGACACTTAACGCCCAAACCAGATTCAGCAGCGCGAACTGTTCCAGGTTTAGGCCATAATCGAGAAACAGCACCGTGAAGACCGGGTAGTAGAAACGTGCTGTATAGAAAAGGCGAAAAACAGTGAAACGCCTGACGTTCCCCTCAAGCCGTGCAGTGCTATCTGAATTCAGGTTCATCGGCCGGAGAAATCACGCTAATCGCAATGCCGTCACTTGATGTTTCGCCGACGCCAGTCAGCAATCGCTCCGCCGATTTCATCGGGTGAGTCCTCCTGCAGAAAGTGATTCCCCGTGACGGTGACTTCTTCCTGATTCGGCCAGCTGCGACAAAATTCTCGCTGCGCGCCAATCAGGATCGCCCCCGGGTCAGCGTTTACGAACAGTTTGGGGACTGACGACTCAGTCAGCCAGTCTGCATAATCGCTGACAATCGAATGCACCGCGGCTGGCTCACCCTCAATCGGAATTTGTCTGGGCCAGGTGAGGGTCGGCCTTCGCCCTTCGCCGCGCTCAGCGAAAGGCCGGCGGTAGACCGTCATTTCCTCCTCATTGAGACTTCTTAGAACAGAGCCGGGTAGCACTCTTTCAACAAACACATTCTTCTCCAGAATCATTTCCTCACCCGCAGAAGACCGAAGCCCCTGAAAAACTCCTCGCGCGGCCTCGGGCCATTCCTCCCAGGTGACCGGCCGGACAATACCTTCCATGTAAGCAATGCCCACAACCGCATCACGGTGCCGATTCGACCAGTCAAAGCCGAGAGCTGAACCCCAGTCATGAATGACCCAGGTCACATTATGGCTGACGCCTAATGCCTCGAGAGCGCCATCGAGATAATGCCTGTGCTCCTCAAAGGTATAACGCTCCGGACCGGACGCTTCCAGTTTGTCTGAATCACCCATGCCAATCAGATCAATCGCAATGCAGCGACCCTGATCCTGTAAATGTGGCATCACATTGCGCCACAGGTAAGAGGAAGTGGGATTACCATGCTGAAAAACAATTGGATCACCTTCACCCATTTCCACGTAGCCCATGGTTTTGCCATTCACTGAAACGTATTTTTTTGGCCACTCTCGGTGCTGATTCATATCTAGCCTCTGCTCAACGAAGGTCTGACTGTAAAACTATACCGTTTGACAGGAAAAGAATACCGGACAAGCCTGATCCAACGAATTGAATCCCCCACCGCTCTTCATATATTCTCCGAGTTCGCGCAGTAGCCTATTAGAATCACAGCGATGGGAGAAAATTGGATGACCATGCAAAACACGCCTCTGTTGATGTCTCGAATCCTTGGCCGGGGTGCAGAGCTCGATCCGGAAGTTGAAGTCGTGACGGCTCAGGCAACCGGCACCCATCGCCAGACGCAGAAGCAAACCTGGGACCGAGCCCAGCAGGTGGCCAATGCGCTGAATTCACACGGCATCGAAACTGGCGACCGGATCGGCAGCTTCATGTGGAACAACTACCGTCATTTAGAGCTTTATCAGGGTGTACCCAGTATGGGCTGCGTCCTCCACACCCTGAATATCCGCCTGTCCCCTGTTGACCTAGAGTACATCATCAACCATGCCGGCGATCGCGTTATTTTTGCTGATGAAGATCTGCTGCCGCTGCTGGAACCGCTGTGGGGAAAAATTCCCTGTGTTGAGCTGCTGGTAATTTGCCGCCACGGCGAGGGCGGAGAAACCAGTTTCGCCAACCAGATTGATTACGAAGAATTCATCGCTGACCAACCAGCCACCTATGACTGGCCGAGCATGCCGGAAACGGCACCAATGGGTTTGTGCTACACCTCAGGCACCACCGGCAACCCAAAAGGCGTGATGTACACCAACCGGTCGACCTATCTACACACCCTGACCGAATCGCTGACGGATTCCATGGGGTTGTCAGCACTTGATTCCTTGCTTGGTATNGTTCCAATGTTTCATGCNATGGGCTGGGGCTTGCCCTTTGCCGCATCCATGCTGGGCACCAAACAGGTCTACCCCCACCGATTCATGACTCCGGATTCCTTCCTCAGTCTAATGCAGCAGGAACAGGTCACGATCTCGGCTGGCGTACCTACGATCTGGCAGGGTGTACGCGCCACACTGGAAGCCAGCCCGGACAAGTTCAATCTCTCGAAACTGCAGCGCCTCACCTGTGGCGGCTCTGCCCCACCAGTCGAAATGATGCGCTGGTACTGGGAGACCTTTGGTGTGGAAATGATTCAGGGCTGGGGCATGACCGAGACCAACCCTCTAGGTACACTCTCTCGGAAAGTCTCAAAGCGATCTCAGAACGCGTTATCCGAGGATCAGCAGTTTGAGAATATTGCCAAAGCAGGTCTCGCCATGCCGGGATTGGAAATTGAAATTTTCGACGAGCACTGGAATACCCTGCCACATGATGGAGAAGCGGTGGGTGAACTTTGCATCCGTGGCCCCTGGATTGCATCCGAATACTATAATGATCCGCAGCCCGACAAGTTCCGCGATGGCTGGCTGGTCACCGGAGATGTCGCAAAAATTGATGCGGATCAGTACATCATCATCTGTGACCGCTCCAAGGACATGATCAAATCCGGCGGAGAGTGGATCTCCTCCGTTGATCTGGAAAATCACATTGTTGCGATGCCCGAGATTGCTCAAGCGGCTGTGGTTGCCCAACCGCATCCCAAGTGGGATGAACGCCCTGTAGCGATGGTCATCATGGCCGCGGGTGAAACACTAGATCAGGTGGCAGTCATTGAGCACTGCAGTAAGATATTCGCCAAATGGCAACTGCCAGACGAGGTGATTGCCGTTGAAAGCCTGCCGCTTGGCCCGACCGGCAAGATCGAGAAAAAAACCATCAGAGCCAACCTAGAAAAAGACGGCTACCAGCTTCCGGATCTGCGCTGAGGTCATCGCACTGGGCTGTGCACACCAGGAAAAAGGAAACCTCCGACTTCCTTTTGTTCAGCCCCTGCTTCAACGTCCCGGATCTGTCGGCGCGTAATCCAACGCCTTCCGCATCTGCGGTGCGCGCCCCAGCCAAGATACCAGGCAGGGCATAATTGCCTTCATGGCAGGCATATTCGTAAACCTGGTCTGCGGTCCGGTTCATGGGCAGCTCCCCGCTCCAGGTCTGCGTATANTTTTCCGGATCGTCCACGGTGAACTGGTAGTGGATGACATTATCGGCAACACGGGTGAATCGCTCTGTCACTTTCATTTGCTGCGATCCGTAAAACCGATGCTCTAAGGAAGAACGCAGACTTTGCTGCGGATGAAAATTGGTAGTTTCGACAATCAGACTGTCTCTTGCGTAGTAGCCAACAGAATCTCCCATCCAGGGATACTGGCTGTTGGCTGGAAACTCAGCGTTAAGCCTGANGATCCGAGCATCATGATTCATCTCTGCCATTAGCAGAACNTGGGTTTCGGTTTGAACGATCTGGGTCATNTTATTGTAGAGCACCGGCAGCTTCGGCGGNCCTCCGGTAGAGCCAAACCCCACGACACAGCGTTCACCCAGAGGGCGCACTTCTGGCCCATCATAGGAATTACGCCGGCGNATAGCAGCATCATAATTTGAGCGGCCCTGCTCCGAATAAGGTAGCCTGCCATCAGNAGGATCAACTAGGATGGAGGTTCGGATTTCACCGCTTACCACTGCAAGCCGGTCTCCGGGGTCCATCCAGAATGTGTTGTAACCTCCGACATTACGCCCAGCATCCGGTGCTTCGCGGTCCGGATCACTGGGTTGATTACTGGCCTCATTTCTCGCCTCAACCCTAGCTTCGATCAGAATCGCTTCTTCTTCGGAGATAACTAACCGTCCGCTAAAACGCTCCGCCCGCTCAAGATTGGTCTGAGTCGCGATTGACCAAATACCCTGTAAGTCAGGCACGCCGTGCTCCGTTTTGGGGGCCAGATAGCCTGACTCAGCGGCCAGCAACCCACTACCGGCGCAGAGGGCAACCAGTCCCGTTATCAAGCCTCTGTACTTCATTGTCATCTCCCTCGGTTTACCGCCTAGCTTAGCGGCAAATTATGACAAGAACCGCCGGCGGTCACCAACAGATTTCTGGTGAACCCAATGAAACTGCCCACAATCACACAGCTTCAATGGAATTTACCATCTTTTACTTGTTACACTCGAAACNCTAATGGCAAAAAACACGCAGCAAATGCTCAGACAATCGCAAAANCTGCTGGGAGCAGGCTTTATTCTCGCCCTTATCATCGTCGATGGATTCATCCTTGTTGAGGAGAAAGGCGAGCCTGACAATATGGTCTGGCTCGATGGCGGGAGTTTTATCATGGGTTCAGACGACGGCCTGCCAGATGAGGCNCCTGCCCGCCCGGTGAGCGTCTCTGGATTCTGGATCGACAAGTATGAAGTTACCAATGCACAGTACGAAGCGTTCGTCGCGGCAACTGACTATGTAACCGGCGCTGAGCAATTCGGCGATTCCCTGGTGTTCCACAGTCCGCTGGGTCGTAGCCTCAGAGAAGTAGCACCCATGAGCTGGTGGCGGTTGGTACGAAATGCCAGCTGGCGTTCGCCGGAAGGACTCGGCGAAACTCTGCCCTCGCAGGCCGACCATCCTGTTGTACAGGTCAATTACCAAGATGCAATAACCTACTGCGACTGGCAAGGCAAGACACTGCCCACGGAAGCGCAGTATGAATTCGCCGCTCGGGGCGGGCGGGACGGACAGGTCTACAGTTGGGGTGATCAGCCGATTCACCACACTGAGCGCGTCACCAATTACTGGCAGGGCGAGTTTCCGGGCAGGAACGAAAATACCGATGGTCACCATCAGTCAGCACCAGTTGGTAGCTATCCAGCGAATGACTTCGGTCTCTACGACATCACAGGCAATGTCTGGGAGTGGGTTTCCGACTGGTACCACCCGAACGCGTACGCGNTTCTCGGTAGTCGAAATCCAAAAGGAGTGAAGAGGNAAGAAAGTCTCGATCCCGCNGAACCGGGACTGCCCAAGCGGAGCATACGCGGCGGNTCTTTTCTTTGCAGTGAAAACTACTGCCAAGGTTTCAGAGTCAGCGCGCGGATGCCCGCCGATCCTGAGTCAGCGACCAACCACACCGGTTTCCGGTGTGTTGTCCCGAGAAGTTCAAACCGCTTGACCGCGCTCTGGCTAGATTAAGCCGCCTAACTCAGACGTTCGATCGCCGAAAGTACGACGCCCCTGCGTGCGGGACATACCTAAATCTCTCTTGCGATCAACAGCTTCATGATTTCATTGCTGCCGCCGTAAATCTTCTGTACCCGGCTGTCAGCGAACATTTTGGCAATCGGGTATTCCATCATGTAGCCNTACCCGCCAAAAAACTGCAGNCAGGTATCCACAATCTCGCATTGCTTCTGCGTGGTCCACCACTTGGCCATGGACGCCGAGGCGTCATCAAGCTTGCCTTCGGCAAGGCGCATCGCACAATCATCAACGAATACCCTAGCAATCCTCGCTTCAGTCAGGCATTCGGCAAGCCGGAACTGGGTATTCTGAAAATCGAGAATTCGCTTACCAAACGCTTTGCGCTCTTTGACATAATCAGAAGTCAAGCGCAGTGCTTTTTCCATCGCCGCACAAGCACCTGCGGCAATAATGACCCGCTCCTGAGGCAACTGTTCCATAAGATGAATAAAGCCTCTGCCTTCATCTGTNCCCAGCAGAGCCGACTTTGGTACCCGCACATCGCCGAAAAACAACTCAGCGGTGTCCTGTGCTTTCATGCCCAGCTTTTCAAGATTCCGGCCCCGCTTGAACCCGCCTTCTCCCTCAACCGCTTCTGTTTCTACCATGATCAGTGAGATGCCCTTGGCCCCTTCACCCGGATCGGTNTTTGCGACCACGCAAATAAGATTAGCCGTCATCCCGTTGGTAATGAATGTTTTTTGCCCGTTCAATACATAATCATCTCCGTCTGCCAGCGCGGAGGTTTTTACTGCCTGCAGGTCTGAACCTGNTCCCGGCTCCGACATAGCAATCGCGGACACGATCTCGCCGCTCACCATTTTCGGCAGCCATTTGGATTTCTGCTCCTGCGTGCCATATTTCTCAATGTAGTGAGCCACAATGCCCGAATGGACCCCGTTACCGAAGCCGGAAATATTGGCTCTGTTAAACTCCTCGATCAAAACCATTTCGTGCCGGAAATCACCGCCACCGCCGCCCCACTCTTCGGGGATTGATGCACACAGAATGCCAGCATCACCGGCTTTGTACCAAGCATCCCGGTCGACAAAACCCTGTTTGTCCCACTTTTCTGCAAGCGGAACAAACTCTTTGTCCAGAAATCTCCTCACCGCATCACGCATGATGACGAGTTCTTCATTCATCCAGGGAGATTGATAATTCTCAAGCATAGGGCTGACTTCTTCTCTAGCTATCCAGTTNATCCATTCGTTCAATAATCATTGCATTGGCGGTACCCCCACCTTCGCAAATTGCCACTAAACCGTANCGCACCTGTCGCCGCTCCAATTCATGGACGAGGGTCGTCATCAACTTGGCACCGGTGCCGCCAAGCGGATGACCCAAAGACTGCGCGCCTCCATTAACGTTAAGTTTGTCCGGATCAGCATTGAGCGCTTTTGCCCAGGCCAGCGGCACAGAACCAAAGGCTTCGTTCACCTCGTATAAATCAACGTCGTCAATGCTGAGCCCCGCTTTTTCAAGCACCTTTTCTGTCGCTGGAATGGGCCCTTCNAGCATGATTACCGGATCGGAACCGACGACAGCCAGAGAATGAATCTTGGCGCGCACCGGAAGGTCAAACTTCCTCACCGCCTCTTCGTTCGCCACCATGATCGCCGCTGCACCGTCGCTTATTTGACTNGCGGTACCGGCAGTGATCACTCCTCCTTCCCGCAAGGCATTTAGCGACTGCATACCCTCGAGGTTTGCTTTAAAGCGAATTCCCTCATCCACGGTGTGCACGTCTTTGCTGCCATCCTGCAGCTCAATGTTGAGCGGCACAATCTCCTGCTCGAAGTATCCGCTCTTCGTCGCAGTCGCCGCACGCTGGTGACTGAGCAGTCCGAACTCGTCAAGCGCCTCCCGACTGATCTGATATTTTTCTGCCAGCAGTTCTGCTCCGTCGAATTGGCTGAACTGAATGCCGGGATACTGCAGCTCAAGGCGCTCACCTTTTGGTACTCCGCGCCCTTTCTCAAGGCCATCCCGAACGTTTGAACCAATCTCAACGGTACTCATCGCCTCCACACCGCCGCAAATCACCACATCCTGTGTGCCAGACATCACGGCCTGTGCGCCGAACTGAATGGCCTGTAGCGAAGATCCGCACTGACGATCCACTGTGGTACCCGGCACCTCAAGAGCCAGCTTGGAGCTCAGTGCCACATTACGACCCAGGTTTCCAGCCTGAGATCCAATCTGCATGACCACACCAAAAACGAGGTCATCCACTTTGTCCGTCGGGATCCCGGTGCGATCCACCAGTTCATCCACCACGGCAGCCCCCAAATCAACTGGGTGCATTCGACTCAGCCTGCCGTTCTTTCTTCCGGTTGCGGAGCGCACCGCGCCGACGATGTATGCATTGGCCATATTCTTCCTCGATCTCAAATAACGGGTTTGTGGGGCGCTGTAGATAAAAAACTACAGCGCAGGCATTCTGATTCCGGCGTCCAATCTTATTGTTTCACCGTTCAGATAACCGCACTGCACAATGTGCGCGACTTCCGCAGCAAACTCATCGGGGTTACCGAGCCGCTTCGGAAACTGGGTGATGGCGATGAGCGGTTCGCGCACTTCTTCGGGCGCCCGGGCAAGCAGCGGCGTTTCAAAAACCCCTGGAGCGACGGTCATGACACGCACACCCCGTTTGGCCAGATCACGGGCAATAGGCAGGGTCATGGCGACGATACCACCCTTGCTTGCCGCGTATCCTGCCTGT